>JBDGRH010000070.1:0-46126 GCA_042218225.1 Halodesulfurarchaeum sp.
GGGGAGCCCCAACGGAACGAAGGACTCGTTTTTCAGCGTCGCCCCCTGAGGCCGACGTCCCGGGGTCGAAAGGCGGTTTGCGAGCGGGCGGCTGCCGCCTTCCTCGATATTATATAATGTAAGATTGGCCCGGTTCCGTTGACGAAGAATCTGCCCCGGTTCCGCTGGCGAAGAATCTGCCCCGGTTCCGCTGGCCCAAACCCCCCGTTCAGTACTCGTAGAACCCCTTGCCGGTCTTCTTCCCGAGGTCACCCGCTTCCACCTTCCGCTTCAGGAGGTATGCGGGCTTGTATCGGTCGCCGAGCTCCTCGTGGAGCGTCTCCGAGGCGTTCAGGCAGATATCGAGCCCGATGTGGTCGGCGAGCTCGAGCGGCCCCATCGGGACGTTCGTCCCGAGTTTCATCCCCCGGTCGATGTCCTCTTTGGAGGCCACGCCCTCGTCGTAGGCGCGGATCCCCTCGTTCACCCAGGGGATGAGGATGCGGTTCGTGACGAAGCCCGGCTTGTCGTCGGCTTCCCAGGTCTCCTTCTCGAGTGCCTCGGCGAACGCGTGGGCGAACGACACCACCGCGTCGGCCGTCTTCTCGCCGACGACGACCTCGACTCCGTCCATGACCGGGACGGGGTTCATGAAGTGGAGGCCGACCACGAGCTCCGGCCGGGTGGTGGCGGCCCCGATGCTGGTGATCGAGAGCGTGCTGGTGTTCGTGGCCAGGACCACGTCCTCGGGGACGATCTCGTCGAGCTGGGAGAAGATGTCTCGCTTGACCTCCATATCCTCGACGGCGGCCTCCACGACCACGTCCGCCCCCTCGAGGGCCGAGAGCGCGGTCGTGCCGTCGATCCGATCGATCACCCCCTGGGCCGCAGACTCGCTCAGATCGCCCCGGTCGACGAAGCGGTCGAGACTGCCCCGGATCGACTCGAACCCGTCGTCCACGAACTCCTGTTCGATGTCCCGCATCACCACGTCGTAGCCCTGCATACCCGCGACCTGGGCGATCCCGCTACCCATCGTGCCGGCCCCGACCACGCCCACCGTCTGTACGGAATCCAGTCCCCGCATACGAAGAGGATGGGTCGGCGCCGGCCCTAAAGATGCCGGAACGGGAAACACTCAAGCCCCTCGGGGGCACATCCACCGGTACGGTGACAACCCGGATGCCGCCCGATGAGCTGACGGACGTGAAGTTCGTCGGACCCGCCACGAAGGCGGTTCTCGAACGGAAGGACGTCCGGCCCGCCGACATACTCGAGCGACGCATCTCCCACGCCCAGCTCATCGACATGGGCGTGAATCCGGGGGTGGCCGCCCGCATCCGGCGGGAGCACTCCCTTTCCTGGTCGCTCGAGGGTGGGGAGGACCTCGACCGACGGGCCGAACAGGTTCGGGGCCTCCAGGACGGCGAGCGAGCCTGGGTGGCCGCAAGTGCGGGAACGTGGGAGGAGGAGTCCCCCGAGGCGGAAACACGGTCAACGGATGGACAGGGAACGGCCGAGGACGCGGAGGCGGCGTGGCGGAACGATTCGTGGCCGGAGCACGGGACCGTCGAGTCGGAGTCGGTCCAGGCGGAGGCCGAATGGCGGGACCGGTCCCAGCCGACCCCCGTCACCGAGATCTCCGGCATCGGGGAGGCCTACTCCGCCCGATTGGCGGAAGCGGGGATCACGTCCGTCCGCAGTCTGGCGACCTGCGATCCCGAACGCGTCGCCGAATCCCTGGATTTGCGCGCCGATATGGTGCGCGACTGGCGCGACTCCGCCCAGGAGCAATTCTGAATCACGGGGGAGTCCTCGCTGACGGGAGGGTGCCCCGGTATTCGATCCACGACCTGTGGGCCCATCCGTCATCGATACACCGTTCAGTTAGACTATTATACGAGCCTGCACCATCACCCGATGATGTTGTCACTCGAATCCTCCCCGCTCGCACGGGACGGGAAGATCCTCATCCTGGCGTACGACCACGGGCTGGAGCACGGGCCGACTGACTTCGACCCCGTGCCGGAGACGATGGACCCCCAGACGGTGTTCGAGCTGGCGACCCACGACGCCGTGACCGGGCTGGCCGTCCAGAAGGGGGTCGCGGAGGCGTTCTATCCCTCCTACGACGACGCCGTCAACTTGGTCGCGAAGGTGAACGGCACGTCGAACCTGTGGATGGGGGAACACGACAGCGCGGTCAACTGGTCGGTGGACTACGCGGCGGATCTGGGCGCGGACGCCATCGGATTCACGCTGTACGGCGGCTCCAATAACGAGGTCGAGATGGCCGAGGAGTTCCGCGACGTCCAGGAGGCGGCGCGGGGGCACAACCTCCCCGTCGTGATGTGGTCATATCCGCGGGGGCAGGGGGTGAAAAACGACACCAAGGACGGTGTGATCGCCTATGCCTCCCGTCTCGCCCTGGAGCTGGGTGCGGACGTCGCGAAGGTGAAATATCCCGGCAGCCGCGAGGCGATGGAGTGGGTGACGAGCGCCGCGGGCCCCGTCAAGGTCATCATGAGCGGCGGCTCGAAGACGGACGATCGGGACTTCCTCTCCTCCGTGGAGTCCGTGATCGACGCCGGCGGGGCGGGCTTGGCCGTCGGCCGGAACGTCTGGCAGCGGGAGAACGCCGAGGAGATGCTCGATGCGCTCCAGGCGGTCATCTTCGAGGGGGCGAGTGTGGACGACGCGCTCGCCAGGATGTAGATGAGCGAGGTCGCGGAGGCGGTCTTCGACACGGTAGCCGAGACGGCACCGCAGATCAGGGCTGGGCTTCCGGGCCGTCGCCAGACCATCGAGGAGGAGAATCCCACGGACGACGAGCAGCTCGCCGCGGACGTCTGGGCGGACGATCTCCTCTTGCGGCGCCTGAGCGGGATCGAGGGTGTCGGCGCATACGCCAGCGAGGAGCGCGAGGAGGTAATGGAAACGGGCGAGGGCTATTCCGTGGCGGTGGATCCCCTCGATGGGTCCTCGAACCTCAAATCGAACAATCCGATGGGGACGGTGGTGGGGATCTACGACGACGAGCTCCCGGCTGCGGGTCGCACGCTCGTCGCCGCGGGGTTCGTGCTCTATGGCCCGATCACGACCATGGTGGTGGCCGACGGCGAATCGGCGACCCAGTACATCGTCGAGGACGGGACGCGGAACGCGGTGGGCAGAGTGACTCTCCCGGATGACCCGGTCGTGTATGGGTTCGGGGGACGAGTGCCGGACTGGCCGGAGGATTTCGCGGCCTACGTCGCCGAGGTCGAGGAGGAGCTCAAGCTCCGGTACGGCGGCGCGATGATTGCCGACGTGAGTCAGGTCCTCACCTACGGCGGGATCTTCGGGTATCCGGCACTGCAGTCCCGGCCGGACGGAAAGCTCAGACTCCAGTTCGAGGGCGCGCCGGTCGGGTTCGTGGTGGAATCCGCCGGGGGTGCCTCCTCGGATGGCGCCACCTCGCTGCTCGACGTGGAGGCCACAGAGCTCCACCAGCGGACGCCGGTCCACGTGGGGAACACCCCTCTCATCGACCGGCTCGAGGAACAGGTCTCCAGGTAGCCGGACGCTCGGGCCGGGACGGGGTCACCGGCTTCGAACCTATTTTCACCCCCGGCTACGAATCCTCGGAGGCTATGACCGGGATTTCATACGAAGACTTCGTCGACACGACGTACCGACCGGACCCCGGTGACCTCGTCTGCGAGTTCGCCATCGAGCCGGCTCCGGACCTCGACATGCGCGATGCGGCGGGGCGGGTGGCCTCGGAGAGCTCGAATGGGACGTGGGCGACACTCGAGGTGGATGCGCCGGTGACGGATCTCAGCGCCATCGCCTTCGACATCGATTCGGGCGGTGAGCGCGAACCGGGGCGCGAAGGCGGGACGATCCGCGTCGCGTATCCCGAGGCACTCTTCGAGCCCGGGAACATGGCGCAGATCCTCTCCTGTATCGCGGGGAATATCATGGGGATGAAAGCGGTCGAATCCATCCGACTGCGGGACTGTGCATGGCCCGAGGGGCTGGCCACGTCGTTCCCGGGTCCCCAATTTGGGTCGGCCGTGAAGACGGAGTTGCTGGATGCGGCAGACCGGCCGGCCCTCGCGACGGTCCCGAAGCCGAAGGTTGGACTCCGCCCCGAGCAGCACGCCCAGGTGGGGTATGACGCATGGACGGGTGGCGTCGACCTTCTCAAGGACGACGAGAACCTTACGGACCAGTCGTTCAATCGGTTCGAGGAGCGGGTCAAGCGCTCCCTCGAGCAGCGGGATCGGGCCGAGGAGGAGACCGGGGAGCGCAAGGACTATCTCATCAACGTGACCGCCGAGGTGGACGAGATGAAGCGCCGGGCCGACCTGGTCGCCGAGCAGGGCGGCGGGTTCATCATGGTGGACGTGATCACCGTGGGGTGGGCCGGCGTCCAGACCCTTCGGGAGCACGCCGCGGACCTCGGCCTGGCCATCCACGCCCACCGGGCCATGCACGCCGCGTTCGATCGCCTCGAGCATCACGGGGTCTCGATGCGTGTGCTGGCCCAGGTCGCGCGTCTGGTCGGCGTCGATCACATCCACACCGGGACCGCGAACCTGGGGAAGCTCGAGAACGAGGACACAGTGGGCATCAATGACTGGCTCGCGGGTGACCTCTACGGCCTTCCGGACGTGTTGCCCGTCGCATCCGGCGGGCTCCATCCGGGGATCGTCGAACCGCTCCTCGATGCCCTCGGACCGGACATCATGGTGCAGGCCGGCGGGGGTATCCACGGACACCCGGACGGGACAAACGCCGGCGCGAAAGCGCTCAGGGCGGCGGTCGAGGCCTATCAGGAGGGCGTCCCTGTCCAGCGACAGGCGGAATCGGTTCCCGAGCTGGGGGCGGCGCTCGAGGCCTGGGGGACCGAAGGGCCGCGGTGAGGCTTTCAGCGGCTGCTGTTATCGTATGTCAGCGATAGGCCCGGTGATGGGAGTGGAGCGTGACGCTCGACACCTTCGAGCTTACCAGGAGCCCAGCCGTATCCACGCTCCGGCCTCCACGCTCATGAGGTCCCCATTCACCTCCCGATCGCGTCCGGAGTTCACGCCTCTCGCTCGGTCCTGAGGGAGACAGCGATCCCCTGGCCGAGCGGGACCAGCGCCGACCGGTATTCCGGGGTCGAACGCATCCGCTCGATGTAGGCCGCCACGCCCTGCGTTGCCTCGTCGGGAGCGCCATCTCCCTCCAGCGCCTCGACCACTCCAGCGGGCGTGACCGGTCCCCCCATCATGTTGTCGGCGATGATGAGCCCGCCCGGTGCCGTCCGCCCCATCGACCGCTCCCAGGCGGACGGGTAGGCGTGTTTGTCCAGGTCGATCAGGATCACGTCGAAGGGGCCATCGGTTTCATCGAACCCAGCCAGGGCATCCCCGACCTCGTATCGAACTCGCCCCTCGTACTCCAGCTCATCGAAGAAGTCCCGGGCCCGATCGAGGTTTTCCTCCCGGTAGTCGGTCAGCACGAGCTCCGAGTCCGGGCCGAGTGCCTGCGCGAACCAGGCCGCGGAATAGCCGAACCCCGACCCGAACTCGAAGACCCGCTTTGCCCCCACCATGGCGGCCGCGACGGAGAGGAACTGACCGACTGCGGGGCCGACGGTCGGGAACCCCTGCTCGCGCCCATACGTGGTCATCTCCTCCAGGACTGGGTCCGGATCAGGATTTCCCAGGGCGAGAAGGCGCTCGGCGGACTCGGAGAGAAACCCGCTCATGCTCCCTGCGTGGGTCAGGGACGCCTTAGCGGTTTGGTTGGGGGAAGTGGGTCCCGGTTTGCGCCTCGCGGACGAAGCTGTCGAGCAATCCGGCTCTCTAATTGATGGAGTTGGCCGGCGATCCCTCCCTCGATAGGTCCTTACCGATCTTTCCACTTGATCGAGCACCCGCGGGACGGGAGGAAGGGTTTGTCGACCTCCTCGCCGGCCAGTACGGCGTCGATCGCCTCCCGCATGTCGTGCTGGGTGGGTTCCGCGTCCGGGTTGAGTGCGTCGTCGAGTCGGCCGTGCCACGCCAGCGTGAAGCTCCCGTCCATCCGGCGGAGGAGATACGGGTCCGGGGTACACATCGCGCCATACTCCCGGGCGACCTCCTGGGTCTCGTCCCTGAGGTAGGCGTCGTACTGGACTCGTCCCGACTCGACGAGCTCCACCATCCGGTCGAAGGAGTCCTCCGGGTACTCCTCCGCGTCGTTGGGGTTCACCCCGACGACCGCAACCGCGTCGTAGTCCGCGGCGATGTCGTTGAGGACGTCGATCTTCGCCTTGGCGTACGGACAGTGATTGCAGGTGAACACCAGGAGGACCGCCTCGTGGTCGGCAAAATCCTGGAGGGAGTGCGTCTCCCCGTCGGTCCCTTTGAGTTCAAAGTCCGGTGCGGTATCACCTGGCTCCAGCTCCTGGACGGATTCCTCTGCCATGGGCGGATCTACGTCGTGGCGAGGAAAAGGCGTACGGGTCCCGGCCAGTCCGTGCGGATGATTCAGCGGGTCCGATAACTAGGTACGCGGGGACACTGAGAGCCAGAGAGTTCGAGAGTTTCAATATACGTCGGACGCAACCCCAACCGCTCCTCACCGGACCGTGCCGATATCCCCGCGTTCGAGCGACTCGATCGCTGCTTCGACAGCGGCCCCATCCACTGGCCGATATCCCTCCCCCGTCCGCTCCACCACTCCGGCGTGGACGAGGTGGTCCAGGTGTGCGGATGCCTCGCCAGGGCCGTGGAGGATGTGGATATTCTCGAGGTGACCGAAGAGCGCGTCGCTGACCTCCCAGGCCGTGAGGGGACTGTCGGCCTCGAGGACGCGCATCACCCGGGCGGTTCGCTCCGCGTGGTGTGATCGAATCTCGGCTGCGCGCCCACTCGGGTCGATGAGTGGGCCCCGGTGACCCGGCCAGGCCCGGGAGAGGTCCGCGTCGATGACCCGCTGGAGGCTCTCGAGGTACGACGCGAGCGGTCGTTCGACCCTGACGTCCGCGCCCCCGACGTTGGGGGTGTACTTCGGGAGGACCGCGTCCCCCACGAAGGCTTCCGTCCCTCCCGCCCGCTCGAACGTATACGCCACCAGGCCGGCCGCGTGCCCCGGGAGATGGAGGACCTCGATCTCGTATCCGCCCACGTCGATTCGGTCTCCGTCCTGGACCTCCGTCACCGTCGCGGGCTGGCCACGCAACCCGTCGTGGCGCTCCAGGAAGGAGAGCAGCTCCGCCTTCGGCCCCTCCGGCATGCCCCACTCCGTCAGGGCGGCTCGCTGCAACTCCGTCAACTCGTCGATGGCTTCGGGGTCCTGTCTGATCACGGGCGCATCTTCCTCGTGGGCGTAGACGGTCGCTCCACCCGCCTCCTGGATGGCCCCCGCCAGCCCGGAGTGGTCGTAATGAAAGTGCGTGAGGAGCACGGTGTCGATGTCGGTGAACTGGACCCCGTGTGCCCCGAGCGCGGCCTCGAGCTCCGCGCGGATCCGGTCGGTCGCCACCCCCGTGTCGACCAGCGTCGTGGGCCCATCCCCGTCCGCTCCGAGGAGATAGACGCTGTTCCGCCCCTCGAACTCGTTGTTGGAGAGCTGGAGATGGTGCACGGACCGGGGTTGGCGTCCGGGGGATAAGTGCGTTACCGGTTGCGACCGTCGGTGATCCTGCACCCCAGGGACAGAAGCCGCTCAGCGGACGAGGTAGGGGTCCCCACCGGGGAAGAACCGCCCGAGGTCGCTCTCCCGACGGTAATCGCGCCCGAGGATCGCCCGCAGGGTGGCGACCAGCGCATCTCGCTGGCCATCGCTCCAGTCGAGGGGCTCGGCGACCGGGACGACGAGCCAGGAGCCGGTCGAGATCTCCCCTGCGTGGAGCGCCTCCGGCTCCAGCGAGCCGTCGGAGACCGTGGAGTATTCGGCGAGGACGTGCCGAATGGGCCGCTCCCCCACCGGCAACAGGACGTGAGCGGTGACGGCCCTGAGTTCGGCGTCGAAGAACCGCTCGAGCTCGCGATACGCGGCGGGCCCTGGATCCCCGTCAGCAACGCAGAGATGGAGGTAGGAGAGAAAACAGTTCGAGCAGACCGGCTCTGGATCGAGTGCGTCGATGAGACCGACTTCCTCGAGGACCTCGAGGAGCGCTCGACCACCGGCCGTTCCCGTAAAGGGGATGCCCGAGGAGACGCCACCGTGTCGCCCCGGGTGATCGCCGACCACGTGGAAATCAGCCGATGCGTTACCGTATCCCGGGACGAACGCCTCACAGGGCGGATCGAGACCGAACGGATTGCGCACTCGACTCGAGACGTGAACCACGCCCGTCCGTAGCGCGTCCGACCGGTTTAAGGGAACCGTCTCGATCCCTCTCGCATCCGTTGCAAACTATTATTAATAATTCAATCGAGGTGGCCATCATGGGCGTGGATTACGAGTCCGCTCGCGACACCTTCGAGTGGAACATCCCCGAGGACTACAACCTCCCTGCCGTCATCGCCGCGCACGCGTCGGCGTTCGGGGACCGGGTGGCAGTGCGGTACCGCGACGCCGAGGGCTTCGAGGCGAGCCGGACCTACGGGGAGCTGCGCGACGACATGAACCGGTTCGCGAACGCGCTCGAGTCGCTCGGAGTGGGCAAGGGCGATCGGGTGATGCACCTCTTCCCCCGACATCCCGACGCGTTCGCGGTCCAGCTTGGCGCGCTGAAGCGCGGGGCCCTCCTGGTCCCCTGCTCGGAGATGCTCAAGCCCAATGACATCGCGTTCCGGGCGAACGACTGCGAGGCGACGACGATGGTCGCCCACGAGTCCCTCACGGACATGGTGGAGCCAGTGGCGGATGAGACCCCCCTGGAGACCTTCATCAGCCTCGATGGAGATGTCCAGGGATGGGAGCGGTTCGGCGACCTGGTCTCCGGACGGGAGACCGAACACGACGGGCCGTCACTCGGCGCCGACGACCCGATGTCCATCAACTACACCTCCGGCACGACGGGGAAGCCGAAACCCGTGCTCCACCGGCACCGATGGATGTACGCGTTCAACGCGGTCAATGGTCCGTACTGGTGGGGGGTCACGTCCGAAGACGACCTCTCCGAGGAACTCCTCTGGGCCACGACCGGGACCGGCTGGGCCAAATGGTTCTGGAGCCCGGTGGGCGTGGGCCTCACCACCGGCGCGACCCAATTGATCTACGAGGGCGAGTTCGAGCCGGCGACGTTCCTCGACATCATGGAGCGGGAGGGCGTCACCCGCCTCTGCGCCGTCCCGACGCAGTACCGGATGTGGGCCCAGGAGGACCTCTCGGCGTGGGACCTGGACCTCACGGACGCCCTCTCGGCCGGCGAGCCGCTCAACGTGGAGCCGATCGAAGCATTCGAGGAGGCGTTCGGCGTCACTCCGCGGGACGGATACGGCCAGACCGAGACCGTCGCCCTCGTCTCGAACTACCCGGGGATCGACGTGAAACCCGGGAGCATGGGGAAGCCGACCCCGGGACTGGAGACGACGATCATCGACACCGTGGACGAGGAGGAGGTCGAGCCGGGAGACATCGGCGAGATCGCGGTGCCCGTCGACAATCCTGGCATCTTCGACGGGTACTATCAGAAGCCCCACCTGGACGATCAGACCTTCGGCGGGGAGTACTATCGGACGGGCGATCTGGCCCGGATGGACGGGGACGGCTATTTCTTCTTCGAGGGACGCGCGGACGACATCATCATCTCCTCGGGCTACCGAATCGGCCCCTTCGAGGTCGAGGACGCCCTGGTCAGCCACGAGGCCGTCTCCGAGGCGGCCGCCGTCGCCAGTCCGCACGACGAGCGGGGGAACGTCGTCAAGGCGTACGTCGTGTTGACCGACGGGTACGAACCCAGCGAGGAGCTGCAGACGGAGATCCAGTCGTTCATGAAGGAGCAGACGGCCCCATACAAGTACCCCCGACGGATCGAGTTCGTGGACGAACTCCCGAAGACGTCGAGCGGGAAGATCCGGCGGATCGAGCTCAGGGAGGAGGAGAAAGAGCAGTTCGGCGAGTGAACGACCGGGCTGGGCGACGGGCTACCAGCGCCGACGAACGGGTACCATCCACCCGACCGACGACTCGCGGATAACTCGTTGCGGTCGCGACGTCGTTTCCCTTCGGACTGCCACTCGGTCTCGCGGCGAGCAGGGAATCAGGGACCTGTTCGGCCGACCCGAGCACGTCGCATTGTTGCCACTCGGTGTGGATGACGGTGAAGAACCTGCTCCCCGAGCGGCGAAGACCTAATCCAGGGTGACCTCGGCCTCGGCCGACTCCTCCTCTGCGGGGCCGGAGAGGGTGTAGAGGTTCTGCCTGGCGTCTGGCACGTAGATGTTCTTATCGACGATGCTCCGGTCTTGGAGGCGCTCCAGGGCGTCTCGCACCGTCCGCTGGGACAGCCGGGACTTGTTCACGATCTGCTTCTGTGTCAGCCCGCCGTTGTACTCGAGGACCTTCAGGACGAGTTTCGCACTGGGCGGGAGGTCTCGAATCTGTTGGTCGGGTAGCGCCATTCTAGGTGTACCAAAGATATGAGGGCCTTTATAATCTCGGTATTCGCTACGTGATGGGATTACGGTTGGTAACTTCCCATTATAATTGGGGTACAAATGAGGTGGGTCGGTTGGCTGAATGTCGGGTTTCTATGCGGGCAATTGCGGGGGCCGCTGGGGTGATTGTCATCTCAGAACTCCTCCACTCCGCAATAACCTGGCAAAAATCTTTCAGTCTGGGCAACCGACCGTCTGTCGGCCACCGCGGGTCTCTTACTCCTCGGTCTCGTCGGGAGCGGACTCCGCATCCGCGGTCTCGGCTTCCTCCTCATCCTCCTCCTTCTCCTCCTCTCGATCCGTCCCTTCCTGGCTCTCCTCGTCGGGCGCTTCTGTCTCGTCCTCGTCTCCCGTAGCTTCTTCAGCAGCCGCGGAATCCCCCTCGTCCGTTGTGTCGACGTCGGCCGCTGCTGTTTCGTCCTCCTGGTCCTCCTCGACCAGGTGGTCCGCTGCAGGTTCATCCTCGGTATCCGCTTCCGAATCCGCCTCCACATCGGCCTCCGCGTCGGACACTTCCTCCGCCTCGGCCTCCGCGTCGGACACTTCCTCCGCCTCGACCTCTGCGTCGGACTCTCCCTCTGTTTCGGCTGGTGTATTTACGTCTTCATCCTCCGCCGATTCGTCCACTGTCGTATCCGGCTCCTCGGGTTCCTCCGCAGAGATGGAGCCGTCTTCACCGTTGCTTCCGGGAGCTGCGGACCCCGCTGCGTCCTCGTCGTCCGTCGACGACTCGACCGACGCTTCGGGCCGGTCATCGACGACCTCTGCCCGGTAGCCGGCGAAGTCGATCGCCTCGAGGATCTCGGACTCCGCCGCCTCGCCGGTCACCACGACCGTGCTCTCGTGTCTGTCGGCTTCGGCCTCCTCGACGCCGGACACCTCCGTGACCGCGGTCTCGATGATGTCCTCACAGCCCTCGCACGTCATCGACGCGACGCGCAACGTCGTTGCCATGGCCGCGGCTTGGGGACCGGAGGTTTAGGGCGTTTCGGGTTGGTGTCGCGGGCGTTGCGGGATCAGCGCCCGCGAAGTCCGGCCAGGATCCGATAGTCCCGGTCCGGGGTGTACCGCCGGAAGAGGAGGCTGTTCGTGAGCACGCTCACGCTCGAGCTGGCCATCGCAGCGGCGGCGAGCACGGGCTGCAGGAGCCCCAGCGACGCCAGCGGGATCATCACCGTGTTGTACCCGAGCGCCCAGAACAGGTTCTGCTTGATCTTCTCCAGGGTAGCCTCGGAGATGCGGATCGCCTTCAGGACGTCGAGGGGGTCATCCCGCATGAGCGTTACATCCGCGGCCTCGATTGCGACGTCCGTCCCGCTGCCGATGGCGGTGCCGACGTATGCTGCTGCGAGGGCGGGCGCGTCGTTGACCCCGTCACCGACCATCATCGCCTCCCGCCCGTCGGCCTGGATCTCCTCGATGGCGTCCGCCTTGTCCTCGGGAAGGACCTCCGCCTTCACGTGGTCGGGGTCGATCCCGACCTGCCGGGCGACCGCCCTGGCGGTGCGCTCGTTGTCCCCAGTGATCATCCAGACGTCCAGGTCGCGCTCGGCCAGTGCGTCCACGGCCTCCTCTGCCTGCGGTTTGATGGTGTCGGCAGTCGCGACGACGCCGGCCAACCGCCCATCGACGGCCACGAGCATCGCGGTCTTGCCCTCCTCCTCGAGAGAGGCGAGCGTGGACTCGGCCGATTCGACCGGGATGCCCTCGTCCCCGAGGAGCTTCCGATTGCCAACGACGACCTCGCGGCCGTCGACCGTCGCCCGGATGCCGTGTCCGGGGACGTTCTCGAACGTATCCGGGTCGGCGAGGTCCAGCCCCCGATCTTCCGCCCCCGCGACGATCGCCTGGGCGAGTGGATGCTCGCTTCCGGTCTCCGCACTGGCGGCAAACCGGAGCACCTCCTCCTCGTCGAGGGCCTCGATGGCCGCCTGCCCGCCGTCTGCCGCGACGCCATCGACCGGCCTGACGTCCGTCAGCTGCATCTCACCCTCCGTGAGCGTCCCGGTCTTGTCGAACACGACGGAATCGACGTCACGGACACGCTCGAGGATGTCCCCTCCCTTGAAGAGGACCCCGTTCCGGGCGCCGATGGAGGTCCCGACCATCGTCGCGGCCGGGGTGGCCAGGCCGAGCGCGCAGGGACACGCGATGAGGACGGCGCTCGCGAAGACCACCACGGCGAATTCGAACACGGAGACCGTTCCACCCACGACCGCCGGGCCGCCGGCGACGATCCCCCAGAGCGGAAGGGCCTGTACGAAACCGGCGAGGACCTCGGGGAAGAGCGCCCAGAGGCCCGCCCAGAGCAGTGCATTCGCGATGACGGCCGGCACGAAATACGCGCTGATGGTGTCCGCGAGGTTCTGGATCTCCGGCTGGCGGGACTGGGCCTCGCGGACCATGTCCACGATCTGCTGGATGGCCGTCTCGGCCCCGACCTTGGTGGCCCGGACCGTGAGGACGCCGTTCTGGTTGATGGTGGAGCCCACCACCTCGTCGCCTTCGCCCTTCTCCACGGGCACCGATTCGCCGGTGACCATGGATTCGTCCACGGCACTCTGGCCGTCCACCACGACCCCGTCGGTGGGGATCTTCTCGCCCGGACGAACCTTCAGCAGGTCGCCCTCCTGGACCGCGGAGAGTTCGACCTCGGTTTCCGTACCGTCAGGGCCGATGACCGTCGCGGTGTCGGCCTCCATCTCGAGGAGCTGTTGGATGGCCTGGCTGGCCTGGCCCTTCGACCGCGCCTCGAGGTAGTTCCCGAGGGTGATGAAGACGAGGATGAGCGCGGCCGAGTCGAAGTAGAGTCCGCCCGGTATCAACCCCAGGAGGACCGCCACGGAGTACGCATAGGCCGTGGTGGATCCGAGGGCGATGAGTACGTCCATGTTGGCCGTCCGGTTCTTGACGACCGCCGTGTAGGAGTTCCGGTAGAACTCCCGACCGAGGACGACCTGGACGGGCGTTGCGAACCCGAACGCGAGCCACCCGAGCGGGATGCCCAGGATTGACTCCGGCAGGAGGGACGGGAAGAGGAGGTGCTCGAAGAGCATGAACACGAGCGGGATGGAGAGGGCGGCCCCGAAGAGGACGAGGCGTCGATGCTTCCTGATCTCGGCTTCTCTGGCGGCCGCCCGACGTTCGGTCCCGGAGGTCTCGTCCCCGGCCTCCTCCCGGACGGGACTATACCCCGCGTCCTCGATGGCCCCGTAGAGGGTTTCACGATCGACGTCGGCGGGATTGTACGCTACGGTTGCCTCGTCTGTCGCATAGTTCACGTCGGCGGAAAGAACGCCAGGTGTGTCCAGAAGGGAGGATTCGACGGTCTCGGCGCAGTTCGCACAGTGCATGTCCGAGATACCGATCGAGATGCGTTCGCTCACCGCTCCGTAGCCGGCCTCCCCGATCGCCTCGTAGATGTCCGAAAGGGAGACACGGTCAGGATCGTACTCGACCGACCCCTCTTCCGTGGCGAAGTTCGCGTCCGCGGCTTCGACCCCATCGAGGGCCTCCACTGCGTCCTGGACGGTGGCTGCGCAGTTCGCACAGCTCATCCCGGTCAGCTCCAGACGGGCCTGTCTCATGGTCACTGGTCTATGTTACGGACTCCATGTTCATGCCGATTGTCCCTTCGAAGATTCGGGACAGCTGGGGAGAATATTTACAATATTAAGTGAGCAGGCTTCCCCGTTCCGAGTCAGTGGGGTGTCAGGTTACGGGCTGGGTCCTTCCCGGTTCTCCCTTCTCGTTCCCTCACCGTTTGGTTCCGGTCAACGTTCGTTCCGAAACCCACCGTTCCCGCTCAACTCCCGGCGGACAGCTCTTCGTAGCGCTCCCGGAACTGCGACTCGCAGGATGGACAGCAGAACTGCTTGATCTCTCCCCCGATCCGCGCGGTCACCCCTTCGCTGGTGACGGTATTCCCACACTCGTCACAGAGGAGCGCCAGGTCCGTCGCCCCGACGGCTGGTGTCCAGTGGGCTTCACTCAGGAGTTCCACGTCGACGTCCCGGAGCCCATCGATGTCCAGGACTGTCTGGAGCCAGGACCGGACGTTCTGCGGGGCGTTCGCGTGCACAACGACCTCCCCACTGGCGGTAACAAACAGATGCTCAACTGCCTCCTCCTCGGAGAGTCGCTCCTTCACGTCACCGATCGCTCCCGGGGCAAGTGACAGGCGGATCAGCACCGACGTCCCCTCTCGAAGCTGTTGCCGGTCCAGATCGGCCGTGAACCGACGGATGACACCCTGCTCCTTGAGCCGGGCGACCCGATCCGACACCGCCGGGGCCGAAAGCCCCACCTCGTCGGCGATCTCCCGATATGGACGTCTCGCATCCTCGACGAGCAGGCGGAGGATCTCGACGTCTGTTTCGTCAAGGTCGTGCATAGCGGTACAAATGGCCCGGGCTTCATACGTCTTTGTGAGACGGCGGAACACCGTGGGACGGAGCGGCACTGACGGCCCAGAACACGAGGGTAATGGAAGACTGGCGACGGGCGGTGGGACGGATAGAACGCGTGGTTCTGTGAGCCGATCACCCGGAATATCCTGCCTTTGGAAGGGGTGAACACTCTTGTCGGTCCCCGTCGATGGATTGCATATGGCCTCGTCCCCCGGGGAGGACGAGTGGATCTGTCGCCGCTGCGGCCAGGTAAACGACAAGACGGTTTCCGTCTGTCCCAACTGTGATACCCCTTCGACGAGGCGGCAGGGACCAGCACCTCGGGCGGGATCGCCGAGAACCGGCCGCGACCTCCTTGACTGGACGACCATCGCGGTCATCCTCCTGGTGGCCACGGCGATCGTCCTTCTGGCGTATCTCGCAGGCCTTCAATGAACACCCTCCTTGGACGTCCGCTATCGCTTCCTTCCCCCTCGATGTCTGACGACAGTTTAAGTACCAGGACCGGACAATCCCCGGGTAATGGACCGAACCCGACGACGAGCCCTGGGATACGTGGGGCTCCTGCTAACCGTGGTCGTCGGGTACACCGTGGCTTACAAGGTCGGGATGGCGGTGTTCGAGGGAGAGTCACGGTCGCTCCTCGAGTCCCTACAGATCGTCATCGAGACCTTCACCACGACCGGTTACGGGGAGGACGCCCCCTGGCGATCCCCGGGCATGCTGGCCATCGTCGTAGCCATGCAGCTCACCGGCGTGTTTCTCATCTTCCTGACCCTCCCTCTGTTCGTGGTCCCATGGGTGGAGCGCCGCCTCCAGGTGCAGCCGCCGACCTCCTTCTCCGGCACCGATCACGTGGTCATCTGCGGATTCAGTGAGCGGGGTGAGGCGCTCATCGACGAGCTCGACGCCCAGGACGTCCCGTACGTGATCATCAGCCACGAGCGGGACCGCGCCAGGGACCTCTACGAGTCCGGGTACACCGCGATGGTCGGTAATCCAGAATTGACAGACACCCTCCGAAAGGCCGATATCGAGGAGGCTCGGGCCGTCGTCCTCGACCGCGCGGACGAGACGAACGCCACGGTCGCGCTCTCCGTCCGGGAGGTCGCCCCGGACGTGCGACTCGTCGCATTCATCGACGACCCCTCCCTCTCCCGATACCTCTCCCTGGCGGGGGTTGATGACGTGTTACAACCCAGAGACCTGCTTGGCCGGGGACTGGCCGATAAGGTCACCAGCGCGATCACCACCCAGCTGGGCGATACCATCGACATCGGCGGTGACATCGAGATCATCGAGTTGCCAATCCAGCGTGGAAGCGAACTCGACGGGGTGACCCTCGCGGAGAGCGGAGTGAGAGAGCGGACGGGGGCGAGCATCATCGGTGCCTGGATGGGCGGAGAGTTCGTTCCGAACCCCGGACCAGACACCGAGCTCTCCGGACAGGACGTCCTCTTGGTCTCCGGTCGACCGTCACAGCTTTCCTCTCTGATGGACCTCACGCTCACACCGGAGCGAGAGACCACGCGAGAGGTGATCGTTGCGGGGTACGGGGAGGCGGGCCGGGCGGTGGCGGAGACTGTGATCGACGCGCACCTCACGTGTACTGTCGTCGACCTCGAGGACCGGCCGGGGGTGGACGTGGTCGGGGACGCCACCGCGGCGGACACCCTGGTCGAGGCCGGCATCGACACGGCGGACGCGGTGATATTCACCCTCGGAGACGACACCGAGACAGTCTTCGCGACGCTCGTCGCCAGGGACACCAACAGCGAGGTCGAGATCCTCTGTCGGGCCGACGACACCGAGAGCGTTCCCAAGCTCTACGCCGCGGGGGCCGATTACGTGCTCGCCCTCGCAACCGTCTCCGGGCGGATGCTGGCCGAGACCATCCTCGGCGAGGACGTCATCACCTATAATACCCAGATCGACGTCGTCCGCTCGACTGCCCCCCGATTCGAGGGGTCGACCCTCGCCGAAGCGGCTGTCAGGGCGCGGACGGGCTGTACCGTGATCGCCGTCGAACGGAACGGGTCCGTCGTGACCGATCTGGGGCCCGAATTCCGGATCGAGGCGGGAGACGAGCTCGTGCTCGCTGGAGCAGACGAGGACATCGCCACGTTCCACCGGATCGCCGGTGTCAGACCGGAGGAACCAGCGTGAGCGTCGGCGTGGGTCCGACCGGAGGCACGAACCGCAGGCGGGCGGGCGACCGTCCACTGCCATCCACATATACTTATGTGGTGTGGGCATACACCTACGCACGAGAACCCACGCGGCGACCCAAATGTCGGCCACTCCCGAACAAATGAGCTACGAACTCGATGGCGCCCTTCCGCCGGACGTACTGAGCGACATCGAGCCGGGCACGAACGTCTTGGTCTCCGGTCCGCCGATGTCGGGCAAGCGAGAGCTGATGCTTCGCATCCTCGCCAGTGGGGTCACGTCCGGCGACGGGTCGGTGGTGGTGACGACCGGCGATCCCGCGGGGGATATCACGTCGGAGTTCGATGACCATCTGGATACCGACACCTCGTTCCTCCGGGTCATCGACTGTGTGAGCTCCCAAGGTGGGGGATCAGTCGAGACGGACAGGGTCCGCAGCGTGAGCTCCCCGGGGGATCTGACCGGGATCGGGATCGAGTTCTCGGAGATCGCCCGCGAGGCCGAATCCGCCGGCGTGGACCGACTCCGGATCGCCTTCGACTCCGTCTCACCGCTTTTGATGTACGTGGACCTGCAGCGGCTCTTCCGGTTCCTCCACGTCTTCACGAGCCAGATCCAGTCGCGGGGCTGGCTCGGCCTGTTCGCCATCGACCCAGAAACCCACGACGAGCAGTCCGTCAACACCATCAGCCAGCTCTTCGACGGGATGATCGAGATCCGTCTCCAGGACGAGGGGGGCCGGGAGGTCAGAACGCGCGGCCTGGAGAACGCATCGACGGAATGGGTCGCCATGGAGTGATCGGTTTCCCGCCCCGGGGACGGTACCGGATCGAGGCCGTCAACGGACCAGTTTCGGGGGAAAGAGGACGTCAGCGCCTTTCGAGTGGGCCGCGGGAAGAAATACTTCCCCGCCTCCGGCGTCTAACGGTGGGCCCTGGCGATGCGTTTTGCCAGATCGGCGCGTCGCCTTCCAAACCTGAGGTGTGTGTCACAGGTGCAGTCGGAGGCCCCGATTCCCGGGATCGCCTCGCCACCGATGGATGCGGCGATCTCGCACTCGGCCTCGCTGCCTTCGGTGGTCCAGACAGCATCGAGGGAGGAGCTTCCCTCTCCAAGGAGATAGTCCACGTGCCAATGTCGGGTCTCCCGTTCCCCGCTGGCGATCTCCCGGTGGCGTTCGACGCGCCGGAATCCACCCGGACCCAGGGCACTTCCCGTGTAGGCGTACCAGCCGGCCTCTAGCTCCCGGACACCGGCGGCACCGAAGGTGATGGACCGGGGCACGGGAAGCTCGATCAAGAGCGTGTAGGTTCCGGCTGACATGACTGCTTGGTCCGGACGATCGCGTTCGGGAGTGGTCAGTCGTGGCCGGAGACGGGCACCGGCTCGTAAGGCTCTTCGAGGTACTCCATATCGCTACTGGACAGGGAGATGTCGAGGGCCTCGACTGCCTGCTCCAGGTGCTCGACGCTGGTCGTCCCGACGATGGGGGCATCGACCCAGTCCTTCTGCAGGAGCCATGCGAGGGCGATCTGGGCCATCGTGACGTCCTTCTCGTCGGCAAGCTCCTCGACGCGACGGTTGATCTCCCTGCCCCCGCCCTCTCTGTAGGGGTGTTGATACATGTGCTCCTCCGAATCCCCGCGGGTCGTGGCGTCGATGTCCTCGTGTGGGCGGGTGAGATAGCCGCGGGCCAGCGGTGACCAGGGAATGACGGCGACGTCCTCCTTGGCGGTCAGCGGCAGCATCTCTCGCTCCTCCTCGCGGTACACGAGGTTGTAGTGGTTCTGCATGGTCTGGAACCGGCTCAACCCCCGTCGCTCGCTTTCGTGGAGCGCTTCGGCGAACTGATGGGCCCACATGGAGCTGGCGCCGATGTATCTGACCTGTCCCCGTCGAACGGCATCGTCGAGCGCCCGGAGCGTGGTCTCTATCGGGGTGTCCTCGTCCCACCGGTGGATCTGGTAGAGGTCGACCGTCTCCATCCCCAGGCGGTCGAGACTGTTTTCGAGTTCCTGCTCGATCGCCTTCCGCGAGAGGCCACCGGAGTGGGGATTGTCCTCGTCCATCTGGAAGTAGCACTTCGTGGCCACCACGCTCTCCTCGCGGTATCCCTCGAGGGCGTTCCCCAGGACGCGCTCAGATTCCCCCTCGGAGTACATATTGGCGGTATCGAAGAAGTTGATGCCGAGGTCGATGGCCCGCTCGATGATGTCCATAGCTTCGTCCTCGTCCAGGACCCAGGGACGCCAGTCACTCGTCCCGAAGCTCATGCAGCCGAGACAGATGCGGCTGACCTCCATGCCCGTCCGTCCGAGGGTGGTGTACTCCATGGCCGCAGTACCCCAGGGAGAGGGGAAAAAGGTGGGGGACAGCGGACCACTCGGCCTATATTAACAAATTGATAATAGTCAACTATCGGGCCCCCATCGGACCGGTTCGGTACACCGCGGAGTGTCGCTGAGGGTACAAAGGCCCGTAGACACCATCGTCGCTTCCATACGCCGGTGGGTCTACTCGGGGAGTCGCCCCGCTGCCGCTGCCTCCCTGATTGCATAGTACCCGACTGCGGCGGTAACGGCCAGACCTCCGACGGTCCCGTAGCTGACGAGCGTCGGGCTTCCCACGGCGAGCTTGGCGACGACGTTTGGCGGACTCTCCGGGAGAAGCAACGTGGCGCCAAACAGGCCCAGGGCCAGGAAGGAGTAAAGGAGCTGTGCTTCACGTCTGACCCCGATCACGATCGAGAGCCCAGCTCCCAGAACCACGAGCACGCCCGCGAGAGCGGTGACGAGGACCAGGATGGCCAGGGGGTTCGCGATGGCGGTTCCATTGAGGCTGAGGAACGCGAACCAGAGTCCGGTCTGTGCCGGAGCGAGAGCCACCATCGCGATCGCTTTGCCGTCGACGATCGCCGGAAGGGACATGGGCGTTGCCCGCAAGAGGTCCAGCGTCCCACGTTCGATCTCCTCCGCGAGGGAATCCGTCGCGATCGAGCCACTGATGAATGCGGGAAGGAAGGCCAGCATCGGGACGAGGATCGTGTATGTGAACCCGAAGTATGGATTGGCATCGGGCCGAGGGGGGACGGGCAATGGGGATTTGCTGAGCCGATGGGAGAGCGCGAGTCGCCGCTGTCGCTCCATGGTCGAGAGGGCCTCCTTCACCTGGACGACGATCAATGTCGTCCGGAAGTCACCCTCAGGGACGATCGCCCTGACGTGCACCTGCCCGTCGGGGGCCAACGTGGCGTGAAGCGCTGCATCGACCCGCCTCCCCGTGAAATCGGACATGAGGGCGCTCTGATTCTCGTACGTGATCGCCCGCCTGGACGGGCCCTCGTCGACATACGGGGCGAGCTCGTCGCTCGCGTTTCCGCTGACCCCGATATCAATTGTGTAGCCGCCCTGGGTGGCGCCCGGGTCGTAAAGCGAGACCAGCCCGACCACCAGGAACGACGAGAAGGCCGCGACGAACAGCTGGATGAGCAATGCAAGGACGATGGTCTTCTCGGCCCTTAGCGAAGCGAGCTCTCGCAACGCGAGCCGGAGTCGATTACGCAAGGGCACTCACCACCCCGAGGTTGTAGCCGAGGTGCACCATGCTAGAGACCACAAGACACCCGAGATAGGCGCTCCGGGAGCGACTCGCGCCGTACGCGGTGAAACTCGCAGTCGAAACGTGCAAGACGAGCGGCGCGATGAGGAGGAGGCCCGGCGACACCCCCAGGACCTGCGGGGCGAAGGCCACCCGTCCGAGCTCCAGGTCCGGAAGGCCGACCAGCTGGGTGATCACCAGCAGCTTCTCGCCCAGGAAGAATCCGACTCCCGAGATGGCACCGAGCTGGAGGGCACTTCGCCACCCGGTGTCGAACTTCCGTCGCTCGAACCCGGCGAACACGTGGATGCTCTTCGCGACCTCCTCGATCACTGCCACCGCGCCCAAAAGGACCGGGATCGACAACGCGGTCGGGAGGACGAAGAGGGTGGCGACGGTGAAGAGCTCGGCGACCAGGACGAACGGGATGAGGAGCGCCGTCCACAGGCCAACCCGCCAGCGCGCGGTGAGCGGGGCTGCCAGAGCGTCGAGGGCTTTTGAAGGGATGGGCCGCTGGGTGAACATATCCTCCTCCCGGTAGATACCCGTCCCCAGCACGAACAGGACGATGGCCGAGAGGCTCACCGGGACGGTCGCGATGGCGAACTGCCCCCATCCGATTGGTGCCCCCTGGAGGTCGCGGACGACGATCGTCAGTGGCGAGATGGCGGCGATGGGGTGGACCTCGGCGAACACCGCCGGGATGAAGGCGTACGCGGTGAGCGTGACGCTGATCGTCACGGTCACGAACGTAAGTTCCTTGAATGATCGGGCGAGCATCCCCGCGAGGAACGTCGCCGCCAGAAAGAGGGCGGCGAGAGGGGTGATGGCCAGGACCGTCAGGAGACCACCCCCGATCCCGAGTGCGATTGCGAGGGTGGTGGCGACCGCGAGGAGGAGGTACGGGAGGGTCTTCCCCAGCACGATATCGCCGCGGGAGATCGGGGAAACGAGCAGGGGTTCTCCCCGTCGGTCGATCCGCTCCTCCACGATGCTACTCCCGTATGCCTGGATGATGACGTTGAGCGGAAGCAGGAACACGAACGCGAGGAGGAGCGAGCGAAGGGGGAAGGGCGGGGACAGGGAGGAGGGGGTCCCTGACTGCGCGGTGCCGAGCAACCCACCGAAAGGAGACTGGAGGGCGCCGTCGCCGGTTCTCCGGGACCCAGGCGAATCGCCACTGGCGGGGCCATCGGGGGTTGACTGCCCGCCGGTCTCCGGAGGAGGTCGCTCCTCCGTCGCTCCCCCCGTCCCGACAGTCGCGTCAGTCTTTTCGGTCGTCTCTCGACCCACCGTTCCATCAGATTCTGATGGCGATGTGACACCACCTCCGGGACCCTCGCCGCCGGAAACTGGACCGGGTCCGCCCCGGAACTGGCCAGCTTGGATCGCGGCCTGTGGGAGGTACGTTAGGGTCACCTGCACGGGGAAGGCCGCGGCCCGATCAGGTTCATGTCGCATCAGCCGGTCGTTGTAGGCGATGATGGCCTGCCGAAGGGCGCTGGCCGCGGCGCGTCCCTTCTCCGTGTCCGCCACGTACACCTGGGTTCCCCGTACCAGGATATCGACGGCATCGCTACCCACCCCAGTTCCCTTCTCCTGGACGAGCCGCAACTGGGGATCTGATTTGACCACCTCACTGTATGGACTGTCCTGTTGGATACGTACCCGGTACAGCCCCCGTCCCGGGGCTGGATCGACCGCGAGCACTGCGGGGACCAGCGCCGCCAGGAGGAGGACTGTGAGGAGCAACGCGAGGCCCACCCGGCGGTCGACGGACCCGAGGCTTCGCCTGGCTTCCCATCGGGCGATCCTGAAGGTCGGCCCCGGTTTCATGCCTCTCCCGCTCGATCCGTCACCTCGAGGAAGAGGTCCTCCAGCGAGGATTCCCTCGTCCGGATGTCGAGTACGTCACCACCCGCATCGGTCGCCTCCCGCCGGATGGTCTCGACCTCGTCCATCGAGTTCGCGACGGTGACGTGGAGGTCTCCCTCGGGTTCCGTCCCGTCGACCGGCACGTCCGTGAAGACCCGGTACTCGACAGTGCCGAATCGCGACCGGATCTCGTCCATCGTTCCCACCGCCGCGATGGTGCCCGCGGTCATGATGGCGACACGGTCGCACACCGATTCGACGTGGTAGAGATCGTGGGCGCTGAACACGACGGTCTTCCCCCGGTCGGCGAGCTCCCGGGTGAACGCCACCACGGTGTTCGTGGTGATGGGATCGAGCCCGCTCGCGGGCTCATCGTATATCAGCACGGCAGGATCGTTCACCAGGGAGCGGGCGATAGCCACCTTCCGCTTCATCCCCTTCGAGAAATCACCGACTGGCCGGTCGCGGGCATCGAGCTCGAGGCGGTCCAGGGCGGCCTCGATGCGCCGGTTCGCCTCCTCCCGGGGGACGTTGTACAGGTCCGCGAAGAACCGGAGGTACGAGAGCGGCGTCATCTCGTCGTACAGCGGCGATTCCTCCGGCAGGAATCCCAGGCGCTGGCGCATCGCTGGGTCCTGTGGGTCGCGGCCGTCCACCTCGATGCGCCCCTCTGTCGGCTCGACCAGCCCGGCCAGCATCTTGAGCGTGGAGGTCTTCCCGGCACCGTTGGGGCCGACCAGGCCGAATACCTCCCCGGTTTCCACCTGGAGGTCGATCCCCCGGACGGCCCGCACGGCCCCATAGTCCTTGCGGAGCCCCTCCACGGTGATCATGTACGAACCCTGGCTCTCCGGCGTTTATGAGGCTTTGGCTCTCCCGGTGGGCCAGGTCTCTCCGCTCGCGACTCCCCGTCAGGTGCGTGACCCGTATTCGAACGCATCCGAAACGGACCCCACTGCCCACCTCGAATCCGGCAGACAGTTAGCCCGGGAGACAGTATCTCTCGCCGAACCGTGTCGGTTGACCCGTTGGACGTGATCGAATCCCGCTTCGTCGGCATGACACTCCTCGGTGGGGCGACTATTGCGGTGTATGGCGGAGCTGTGATGCTGCTCACAGGGTCGCTGTCGGTGCTTTACGAGTTCCCCACGATAACCCCGTTCACCCTTCCGGGATACGTGTGGGACGTCCAGCTGGTCCCGCTCGTGGTTCCCGGCGTCCCGAACCCCTTCGAAACGTGGCTGCGCGACATCCTGGGGGCCGGGGTGTATTTTGCGCTCTGGGTCCTCTACTACCTCGGGCTTCTCGCATTCATCTCCGGGATCGCGATCGCGGTCGCCGGGATCGGCTCGACGCAATGGTCGGATCTCCTCCGGGCTCGAGCCCGACTCCTCCCGCTTCGACGGATGCTGGTGGTCGGCGCACTGGTCGCCGGTGGGGCGATCCTCGTCTCACAGCCCACCATCAGAGACGCGTTTCTGGAAGGTGGCGTCGCCGTCACCCTCGGCGTCGGCGTGGCACTCGGATTCTTCCAGCTTGCGTGGACCGTGTATTTACGGGCCACCTCCCAGCTCCTCGTGTTCATCCTCTATCCCCTGATCGTGGGCGCCTTTCTCTTTCCCGTCGTCGCCGTGGCCGCTATCCTTCCCTGGCTCTCTCCGCACTTCCATGCGCTCAGTCGGGCGCTCGCCGGCTTCCTCCTCGATACCGTATTGGGTGTCGGGGACCTCGACGGGCTCCTCCGCGCCCGGTTCGATCTCACCGGGGAGAACGCGATCCTCGTGTGGGTCGGCATCGATATCGGCGTCGGATGGCTCCTCGGCCTTGCCCACCTCGCGGTTCGGTACGCACAGGAGGAGTTTCTGTGAGCCCCGGCTGATCTACCCGTCTATAGGCCGTCCCTCGAATGCGCGTATATGCATCGTCTTCCGCTCGCTCGCCGAATCCCGTCAAGGAGCCACCTCGGGGGGTGATGTCGCCGGTCCCCGTTCACTCGATCCGGTAATCGGACTCGTGGATCTGGCAGACCCGCCCGTTCCGGTACCGGAACCGCTCCCATCGGTAGGCACCGTACAGCTTCAGAGCCGGGATTCCGGTCGATAGCGCCGCGCCCAGTGCCGGGATGGCGCCGTTCTGTCGCCGGAGCATCCGCTGCCCAATGGAGAACACCCGGTCCCAGTCCCCCGGTTGATACCCACGAACCAGCTCCGCGAGCGCCACGTTGCGCCGGATCTCGTCGCCGACGGCCGCCTGCCAGGCCCGATTGTACTCCGGGAGGGAGTCCTTGGCGGCGAGCTCCCCGGCCAGCGCCCCGGTCCTGAGCGCGAGGTGATCACCACCCTCGTGGAAGGCAGAGGTGGCGCCCATCGCCCCGCCGACGACCGCGATCGAAAGCTCGGTGGGGGATTCGAGGGGGCGGGTCGAGGAGATGGCGTAGGTCTCCGTTCCATCGTCCTTGCCGTGTCCCCTTGTCACGAGGGGGAAGTCGGACTCGATGTCGTACTCGTCGCCGTATACCCGTTCGAGGAGCCGCCGTATGTACACACGTGGGGACGGGAGATCTTCGTCCTCCTCGTGGATCAGCGCGTAGTCCGTCGGCCGCTCCAGGTCGGCGCGTCGCATCCCGATCGGCATCGTGAGCCCCACGCGGCCGATCCGGTCCCGGTTCGGGAAGACCCACGGATAGGCAGTATGTCCGGGGATCCAGCCCCACCAGAACTTGAGTGTCCGCGGCTCGAAGGCCTCCTCGGGGAAGCGACGGTATTCCTGGTAGGCGACGTGATTGGCCGAACGGGGGGAGAGACGCTCCGAGACCTTCGCTCCCTCCGGGAGGAACTGATCGAGGACCGGCATGGTCTGCTGGCGCTGGGGACCGTCCGCCAGGATGAGGGCACCGGCTTCCACCTCGGATCCGTCAGCGAGGGTCAGCCGGTGGGTTACCGAGCCGTCGCGCTGCACTTCGACGTCTCTGACGCCGGTTCCGACCCGGTACTCCGCGCCAGCGGCCTCCGCCCGGTCGCGGAGCCAGTCGTCGAATCGGGCCCGATGGAACGTGAACCCGAAGTGAGGGTAAGAGGCGTCGATGCCCGTCTCGCGGAGCGTGAGGGACTCCGAGGGCCCGATGAACTCGGCCGCATCGAGAACCTGCTGGATCACGCCGTCGGGCATGGCCTCCGGGTCGAGGCCAGCGAGGTCCACCCAGTAATCGAGGAACCCGGCGGCGTCGGTGGAGTCCGGCCCCAACTGGTCCCGGTCCGCCCGTGGGACCCCCCGCTCGAACACGACCGCATCTGCACCATTCAGGGCGGCGGCTCGCCCGGCGGCGGAGCCCCCGGGACCGCCGCCGACGATGGCCACGTCCACCTGTTCCATGCCCACCGCTACCGGAGAGCCACTATTAAAGACCCCCGGATACCGGTGCGATTCGCGGTGGCTGATCCCTGGCCCCTCTGGGGTACGGACGAAATGACACCTCGACGTTGCTCCCATGGCGAGCAGACAACCCCATTCCTAAGTACGCCGGTCTCGAATCGCCCGGCGATGGCCACGCCGCCAGGGTTCGAATGGTTCGACGTGCTGCGGGGTTTCGGAACGCTGGAGGCCCGGATCGTCCTGAGCGTCTCGGTGGTCCTGCTCGCCCTTATCCTCGTGGGCAAGCTCGCCCCGGCGACCGTCCACTGGCTGAACCAGCTCTTCGAGCGGTCCCTCGAGCAGGGGGATCTCCAGGAGACACTCGAGACCCTTCGCGAGTACACCCCGTGGTGGCTCTCCGCGCGCAGCGTCATCCGGGTCATCCAGGTGGCCGTCGTGGGGGTGACAGTGCTCGCGATCCTTGCAGTCTGGGGACAGCTCGCCCTCGTGGCGACACTGCTGGGGCTGCTTTCCATCTCGATGCCGGCACTGATTCAACTCGCGCTCACGGTGGGCCTGTTCGTCCTCGCGTACGTGGCGATCGACATCGTCGATACCTGGCTCACCGGCCTCACGGACCGCTCCGAGCGGTTCAGCAAGCACCAGGAGGAGGTCGCCTTCCGGGTCCTCCAGATCGTCGTCTTGGGCGCGGTCGGGATGATGGCGCTCTCGGTCTGGGGGATCGACCTCGGGGGCCTCCTCGTGGGGGCTGGGTTCCTCGGCATCGTGGTCGGGATGGCCGCCAGACAGACTCTCGGGTCGCTCATCGCCGGCTTCGTCCTCATGTTCTCCCGCCCCTTCGAGATCGGCGACTGGGTCCGCATCGGCGAGGAGGAGGGGATCGTCACGGAGATCTCCATCGTGAACACCCGCCTCGAGAACTTCGACGGGGAGTTCGTCGTCCTCCCGAACGACATCGTCAGCAACTCCACCATCGTGAACCGGTCGAAGAAGGGCCGGCTCCGGCTCCGGATCGAGGTCGGGATCGATTACGACGCCGATCCCGATCGAGCCCAAGAGGTGGCGATCGCGGCCCTGAAAGACGTCGACCGGATCCTGACGGTGCCCCGTCCCCAGGCGGTGACACGGCGCCTGGGGGACTCCGCGGTGGTGATCGAGCTCCGCTTCTGGATCGACAAGCCGAGCGCGAGACGCCGGGCCCAGGCGATCAGCGCGGCCGTCCGTGCCGTCAAGCGGGCCTTCGACGAGGAGGGGATCAAGATCCCGTTCCCGCAGCGGGAGGTCACCGGCCGGGAGGAGGCAGGCGGCTTCCGGGTCGTCGATTCCAGGGGCCCGGACGAGGAGTGACGCTTCTCCCGGGCGATTCATCCGGGCGATTCATCCGGGCGATTCATCCGGGCGATTCATCCGGGGGTCTTGCTCCCGTCAGCCTGACGAACCCGCGCCAGTGGGTTGATTCGTGGTACGGGTCTCCGCGCTCCCTGAGCGTTCGATGCGCCTGCTCCACGCGGGACCGGAGGGCCTCGTTCGCGGTCGTGTCGAAGTGGTCCCGGCTTCCCGGCGGCGCTGCCAGGATCACGAATGTGCGGAACCCGAGCTCGAGCGGTGTTCTGACCCCCTCTCGACCGGCGGCATCGAGGAGGACCAGTCGCCCATCCGGGCCCAGGAGCGAGAGCCAGCGCTCGACCGCCGCTTCTGGGCGGTCGAGGACCCCCATTACAAAGGTCGAGAGGATGGCGTCGAACGGGCCCCGTACGGGAGGTCTCTCGGCATCCCCCCTGATGAGAGCCGCGGATACGGATGGCTGGCGCGAGGCGGCCCGTCTGAGCATCCCCGTTGAGAGGTCCACCCCCACGTAGCCGCCATCCGGACCCAGGTGCCGGTCGAGGACGGGCAGGTTCCCGCCGGTCCCACAGCCCACCTCCAGAACCCGGGAATCGTCCTGGAGCTCGAGTGCATCGACCGCCCGCTGGCGCAAGCCGCGGAAGAGAACGGAAGACGCGAAGCGATCATAGGGGTGGGCGATGGCGCTGTAGAATCGCTCCACCCGAGCGCGGCGATGGGAACCAGGGCCGGTCCTCGGACCCTCACCGCGGGGTTGTCCGTCTCGCTCCGACATCGTCAGCGAGATGACTCCACATACGAAACCGCCGCTTGCGGGGAGTTGACCGCCTCGACACCCTCGATATCGTGCGTCCCGAGACCCGCGACCGGGCGGCCCATATCCAGGGCGTGGGCGATCTCGGAGAGCGTGCCGGTTCCCCCGTCAACCGCGATCGCCGCCTCCCCGTTCAACACGACCAGGACGTTCCGGGCACTACCCATTCCCGTGGCGACCGGGATGTCGATATTGGGGTTCGCCTGGCCGATATCGGTTCCTGGAAGGATCCCGATCGCTCGACCTCCTGTGTCCGCCATCCCGGCGGCGACCGCCTCCATGACACCGGTCAGCCCGCCACAGACCACGTCGTGACCGCGCTCCCCGAGTGTCCGGCCCAGCTCCTCGGCCACCTCGTATTCGGCATCGGTTACCCGGCTGCCCCCGATGACGCTGACGCGCATGGGGTCGGTACGACCCGGCCCCATTCAGCACTTTCGGCGGTGCTGAACTTCCGAGCGAACGCCCTCCCCCATCGCCGGGCGAGTTCCCCGGAGATACATTTACATTACGTGTTTCCGTAGTGACAGTATGGACGTCGGGCGGGTCATCTATCTGCTCGCCCGGGTGTACGTGGCGTTCATCGCGCTGATCGGCGTGGGGACCGTCCTCTGGCTCCTGACCCCGACCAGGGTGGCAACCGCGCAGGTTGCCGGCATCTGGTTCGCGGTGAGCGGCTTCGGGGCCCTCGTTCTCGTGACCGTGCTCCTCGTTCACTTCAGCCGGGAGTGACCAGGTGGGTCACGGTCGCCTCCCACGGAGAAGCGCCACGGCCAGCGGGCGGAGCGTTCTGGCGCTCGCGCCGACCACGCCGAACACGATGGCCATCCCCAGGCTCAGCCCGTAGAGCTGCATCGCCCCGGGGTTCCAGGCTCCGTTGCCGACGAGAACAACTCCCATGGAGAGTCCCCAGACCGCGAGCCCATACGCGAATCCCATGAGTATCGCCCGCCGAGGGGTGCTGGCGATGAGGCCGGTGGCCACGCCGCCGACGAGGAGTCCGAGCCAGTGAACCGACCCGAGTGCCATCCCGATGAGGAATGCGGCCCCGATGGCGACCCCCCGATCGAACCGCCCCCCTCGATCCCTTGACTGCCCGAGGGCGGTCACGTCTCCTCACCCCCGAATTCGATATCGGGCGCATCGCCGAACGCGCGATCGAAGCGAAGGTATCGCCCTTGTGCCCAGGCGGACAGCTGGTCGCTGTAGTGCGCTCCGAAGGGATGGCCGATGTTCCCTCCAGGGAGGACGACCGTTCCCCCACCGGACATCGGAACCACCATCCGCCAGCTGCTGCCGACGTCCGATCCCTTTCGATAGTTGTTGACGGTCGCTCGCGACCCTCCCGTCGGCATGCGGGGGTAGTTGAGGAACGGTTGATCGAATGGATGATCGATGCTGACGGTGTTCCACTGGCCGTAGTCCGTCCACCCCTCTCTTTCGAGAATCGTGTGGGTCCGGTCGAGGGCCGTTCGTATCGCGTCATTCCTGCTGTCCGGGGTCGATGGGAGGTCGAACCAGGGACTGTCGTCCTCGAGCGTCAACACGACCCAATCACCAGGCCAGTAGGAGTCATCGAGGTTCGCGGCTGCAAACCCTCCTTCGAACAGCGACCGGCGGAGCTCGTCCACGAGGACGGCGAAGACCAGGGCACCCCTGGAACTCGGCTCCATCCGGAAATCCCAATCGCGGAGCGCGTCCACGAGCTCCCTGGAGGGTGAGTCGAGGGCGTCACGCATCTCCAGGAGCTCGGGGACGAGCATCGCCGCACGCTCGTCGAACGTATCGAGCTGGAGGTCACGGGTGGATGCCGGGGTGATGGACCCGGCCTGGCGGTCCAGTCGGTCGTAGAGCCGTTTCCCACGGAATGGCGGGGCGAACGCCGTGCCAATGTAATGGGCCGGATCGTCGACGACTCGCTGGTTCGCCGTTGCGACATATCCCGGGTTGATGACCCCTGGTTTCTCCTCGAATGGCACGAAGCCGCTCCATTCTGACGTCCCATAGGGGGTAAACCCCTCCCATTCGCCTTCCCCCCGAGACCCGTCAAAGATTTGATTGCCAGATACCTCCTCGCCGTCGACGGTCCGGATGGGGATGCGGCCCGTCACGTAGTAGAGGGTATTCCCCGCCCGGTCCGCGTAGACGACGTTCTGGGTTGGGAGGTCGAAACGCCTCGTCGCGGCCAGGAAGTCATCCAGCCCCTCACTGCGGGCCATCCGGTGGACCGCGAGCGTGGTCTCCGTCGCGGTGAGTCCGGTCCATGCACAGGCGACCTGCATCCCCTCGCGCTCGAGGACCGGTCCGTGGACGGTCTTTCTGACCTCGACCGTGCGGTCTCGTTCTCCGGCGACCTCGATCGTTTCCGTTTCGGTGTCGAATGGTCGCCAGTCGCTGCGGTAGCGATACCTGTCCCCCTCGATGGTGTACTCGTAGAAGTCGACAACGTCGGCTCCAACGTTCGTGAACCCCCACGCACCCGCACGGTTCTCGCCGATGATGACGAAGGGGACGCCGGGAAACGTGACGCCCCGAACCCGGTACCCTGGTGCCTCCAGGTGCTGCTGGTACCACACGGGTGGTGCCATGAGGGAGAGGTGTGGGTCATTGGCGACGATCGGATCCCCGCTTTCCGTATACTCCCCCGAGACCACCCAGCTGTTCGACCCCAGCCCACGACGACCCTCGAAGTCGCCGACCCAATCCAGGAGCGATCGGAAATCCCCACCATCCCCGTCCGCTTCTTTCAAGGAGGCCTTCCCGCCAGACATTTCCCCTCCCCGGTGGGGCCCCAGGATCGGATACTCGTGGTCGAATCGGGTGGGAAACAGGTCGGAGACGACCGCGGACCCGAACACCTCCCGGAGGGTGGCGAGCCGGAGCGTCCGGAAGCTCCCCGTGAGATCCCAGGAGATCTGCTTCTCCATGAGCATCGTGTCGACGGGGTGCCACCGGTCCGGCTCGTACCCGAGCAGCGCGAACTCCACGGGAAGGGTTCGGTCCGCAATGAAACGGTTCACGCCGTCAGCGTACGCCTGGATGACATCACCGGTCTCTGTCCCCTGCAGGTTCGACCAGGTGGCTTCCGCGGCCCCCAGGAAGTCCATGGCGACGTGGAACCGGTCGGATTCGAGCGTGGCCGGGCCGGCGACCGCCGAGAGCTCTCCGCGCATGACGCGGCGCTGGAGGTCCATCTGGAAGAGGCGGTCCTGGGCGTGCAGATACCCGACCGCGAAGTAGAGGGCCCGCTCCGTCTCTCCGCGAACCTCGGGGACCCCGCGGTCGTCGTACCTGACCTGGGCGCTCCCGTGTGGACTCTCGACTCGACGGGGAATTGGCGACGTTGCGGCCTCCCACACCGACCCAGAGAGGGGGGCGAACCGGTCGAGATACGAGCGAACGGGGGAGAGGAATCCGCCACCTGCCACCCCAGCGAGGGCGGCGGCCGCGACCCCCCGCCGGACCCGGTCGATATCGGTCATGGGTCCTGGTACCGCGACACACTATAAAGGTGTCATGGCTCCCGGATTATGGGATACGCAGAGTCCGCACGTTCGATACACGGACCATGCTTTCCCCCGGGAAAAGTCACAATCAGCGCGAACCCGTTACGGTTGGACCACTATATCGAAAGCTGCACTCCTGTCGGGACTGTCTCCCAGACCGACTCCAGGATCGATGCTGTTGGCACGTGGCCCGGCGGTGTCCCTTCTGGTTCGGCGTTCGCCTCGGAACCGTTCTGACCTCGATTCTCGGGGGTGTTCGGCTGCAGTCCCTTGTTCTCATCGGGATGGTTGTTCGACTTCCCTTCCGACTGGTTGCCTGGGGTATCCTCCCCATTGTTTCCTGCCTGGTCCCCATTGGGGCCGTTCTTTCCCTTATTCTCATTGTGGCCGTTTTTTCCACGATCCTCCTCAGACGAATTCCCTCTGGTAGAATCATCCGCCGGACCCATCCCCTCCGGCGGCCCGCCGGGATGGCCATCGCTCGAGTTGTTCGAGGGTGTCTCATCGCCCTCATCACCAACGCCTGGTGGCCCTCGGTTCCCGGGCGGCCCCTGACCCGGCACTCCTTCGGGCGGTCCCCGGACGGTTGGACCCACCGGGTTTCCAACGCCTTTGCCCGCGATCTGGCGGGCGATCGCGGCGACCTCTTGCCCGGTGAGGTTCCTGGCCCGCGTCCGGAGCACGGCCAGTGTGGTCTGGTTTATGCCATGTGCCTGAAGCATCCCGGGTGGGAGCGACGCCGCAACGGCTGTCGTCCGATTGAGGAGGCTCCTAAGCGCCCCGATTCGCGCCTCGAGGTGTGTCACCTGGACGGTGTACGCCGTCTTGGAGATGGTACCATTCTCCCTCCGTGCCTCGAGCTGCTCGAGGCGCGTTTGGAGTGTCTGCAGTTGGGCCTGGAGCTGTTGGGTCTGGTTCGCCACGACCTCGGCCCTCGTCGCGTTGGATTTCGCCATCGCGACAGCGTGGGTGAACGTCCGGACCGATACCTCTACAGTGACCTCGGCCTGTTGGGCGCCGATGACCCCGGCCAGTTTTGTCCCCGGAGGGAGGTCTGCCACCCCTTCGGACGGCCCCTTCCCGTCAGAGACATGTTCCCCCGTTCCGTCACCCGTCGTGTTGTTCCCGGATTCATTCGTCCCGTTTGTCTGGGCTGCCTCATTCCCGTTTCCGACCGCCAGGACGGGCATATCGACCCCCTGGGGCGTGGATGAATCGACCCCGTCGTCCGCGAACCCGGCGCTCCCGATCCCGACGAGAATCGGGGCCAGGCCCACGACTGCGACGACAACAATGGCGGCGATCCGGGTCGTCATGGTGCTCTATACCTCCCGTCGATTGAAATATGCGCACGTCCGTGCACGCGAATTCGCCCGGATTCACCAGGATTCACGCCGATTTCCACACCACGGAGGCTGGGTTCTGGCGCTCCTCCCCGCCCCGGTCGTGTTCCTCCGGGGAAACACGACCGGATGTGATCGCCGACAGAAATTCGCACGTCAGGGGCGGTCATGGGAACTCATCCTCCGCCTCGGGAAGTTTGACGACGTTCTCGCGGCCGATGCGGAACTTCTCGACTGTCTCGTCCTCCTGCATCTCGGAGAGGACCTGGCTGGTCTTGGCCTCCGTCCAGTCGAGCGCCTCCACGATCTCCTGTTGCTTCGCCCGGCCACCTTGGGATTCGAGGTACTGGATAACCCGCTCCTCGTTGCTGAGCAACTCGTCCGGCGGTTCGTCACTGGTTGACTCGGGGGTTCCCTCGTCCGGCGGTGCCGGTCCGGGTTCCTCCCCGGATCGCCAGTACCAGTAACCCACCCCGATCAGGACCAGCAGGACGAATCCCCCGCCCACGAATGGCCAGAAACCTGCACCACTGGCTGGGGGCGGAGTGGTCGTCGTGACCCCCGGTCCCGTCCCGTCCTCAGTTGGCGTGCTCGTCGTCGCAGGAGTGGTGGAAGGGGGTGTGGAAGTCGGTGTCTGGGTGGGTGTCGGTGTGTCCGCTGGCTTGACCGTTACCGATGGTTCCCCGCTTGAGAAGTCGAGGGGGCCACGCCAGACCACAGTGCCGGTCCGACGGGACGACGGCTCCGGCTGGACGGACGTGATGACATAGCCCGGGGGGGCCTCTATCTGGAGGCTCGTATCGCCATCGAGGTAGAGACCCGCAAGTGCGTCTCCGGCCGTGATCGTGTCACCCGACACCTTGGCGAACCCGGTCCAGATGAATCGGTAGGTGAGGACGCCGTAGCGCTGGGGAAGCTGTCGGATCTCCGCCGACACCGAGAACTGCCCCGCCGTCATCTGTCGCCCCGTCGCGTCTTCCGCGGACGCGACCGTCGCGTTCATCCGCTGGGCGAAGCGATCCACATACGCAGATGAGTTGTTCCGGATGTCGGCCATGAGTGAGCGGAATGCCTCGGTCTCGTTCTGGGAGTCGAGTCGGACGAGGTAGCTCACCGTCCAGGCCGCGTCACCATCGGTCTCGAGGTCCACGATGAGTGAGACGAGGTCTGGCTCGACGGCTGTCTGGAACCCCGTCGGACCGTCAGTGGCCAGCGGTGGCCCACCTCTGGATGCCTTAGCTATCGCCGGGTCGGTCGCACTCGCTCCCAGGGCGGGGAGGCCCGCGGGAACCAGGAACCCGAGGAGAAGGAGGGCGATGACCCCCTGACGCATCGCCCGAGCCACGTTCATGGCTCCAGGTGGGACCCCCGGTAATGAAACCTTTCCGCTCACAGAACTATCGACAGGGCAGGAGAATCCGGCGTGGTTCCGTCTTAGACCAGGAGCTGGACGTCGGAGTTCTTCATCTTCCGGAGGGCGTGGGCCGCGCCGACGCCCGTGGTCACCCCCTCGATGAAGTCATCGTCGTCGTAGTCCATGAGGTCCATCGTCATCTGGCAGGCCTGGAACTCCACGCCCTCGTCCAGCCCCCGCTGGATGAGCTCCGGGATGGTGTCCGTCCCCACGTCGTCGATCTTCCGCTGCATCATCCAGGTCATGGCGTTGTCCATGAATGGAAGGATGCCGATCAGCTTGGGCATGGGGAGGGAGGGATTGCCCACGGAGGACATCTTCAGGTTCTTGTGCTTCTCGGCGTGGAGCATGTCCAGGCCCCAGAAGGTCGCGAAGACGGTGACCTCCCAGCCGAACGCCGCGGCCATGTCGCCGAGGATGAGAACCGGGTAGGCCATGTCCAGCGTGCCCTTCGTGGCTATGATGGTCATCCGCGTCGGCTCGTCGCCGTCATCCTCGAGTGCCGCAACCTGGGACTCGAGCGCCGACACCTGTTCCGCGAGTTCCGAGATGGAGGGTTCGGTCTCACTCATGATTCTGGTGTCCTGTTGTCACCGATGCTTCGACAGCCCCGGCGCCTCGGTGGTCGAGTCGCCTCGGTCCGGTGCTGTCGTGAATACACAGTACAACTTCGACCCGAGTTGCATTTAAAGATGTGGGAGATTATCCACTTCTGGGAGGGAGCCCTCCCTGACTTTCGGTGTTTCGACACGCGATACCTCACAATATGGGGTTGTCTGTTCAGGTGCGTACTATACATTATTGAGTGGGCCACGGCGTGGACCACCATGCACCCGGACGCACCGTCGAGAGGGACGTCGGACGGCATAAGGTGGTCGACCCCCTCAACTTGGGTGATGAAGGTGGTTCGCATCCTCGGTCGCCGGAACGCCGGGAAGACGACGCTGGCGGAGCGGTTGGTCGGCGCCCTTTCGTCGACCTCTCGGGTCGCCACCGTGAAGTCGATCCACCACGAGGTCGAAATCGACACTCCGGGGAAAGATACCTTCCGCCACCGGGAGGCTGGGGCCGAGACAGTCGTCGGAATCACTCCTTCTTACGCCTTTACCATCGAGAAGGGAGGGAAGGCGAAGGCGGGGACGCTGGACCGGGTTCTGACACGACTGGCGGAAGCGGACCACGAGTTCGTCGTGGTCGAAGGCTTCACGGACTGTGACCTGCCTGCCATTGTCGTGGGGGATATGGATCCCTCGGCAGTCGAAGGCACCGTGCTGGAGCAGATCGGGGAACCCGACCGTTTCCCCGTCGACACGCTTGTCGATCTGGTACACGACGCACCCGATTGGGCCTTTTAAGGGGTCAATGACCACGGTGGACTGTCCGGACTGATGACGGACCGGACGAGCGCGGCTGTCAGGGCGAGGCGAAGCGGATATCGGGTACGAAGCTTCAGCCTGCATCCTGGTAATCGAGGCAGGTCCCTCTCCCCGGCAGGGCCGTGTCCCAGCCAGGGCTGTATTCTATAGTGTTTATTCGACGGTCCCGGGGGTCTAGAGTGATGATTCGACGGTCTCGGTGGAACGCTCCCCGCCCACACCGGCATCCGGTTCGCGACGACCAAGAGAATCCGACCCGAATGTCCCCTCCCTCACTGTCCGATCACAGGGCGGGGGAGGCGGAAGATCTCCTCCGAGGTCTCTCCCGGGGGACACCGTGACAAGTTATGACGTGTAGCGGCGGTACCCCTCCTGGACGTCCGGTGGCGTGGCGATTTCGAACGCTGGCACATCGACTAGCCCTGGCCACCATCGCGAACGTCTTATCCCCCTCATTCATCGACGATCCGAGCGACCAGGTGCTGGACTATCTGCCGGGGACAGGAGACCCCATCGCGTTGTGGGTCGAGGGGACATCGAACGGTCGGAGCTTCTGCTGGCTGTGCGAGGCAGGGGACGACGTCCCGAACCGGGGACGGGATGAAGCGATGGGTCCGGGTGTACGAGATACTGGGGGTGCAGCGTACGATGGCCCCGGGGGCGCTCCTGCAATATCATCGGCCATCGAGTGTCGAGCGCGGTTGTGCAGGAACTACACAAGGCTTTTGAGACGGAGGCGCCAAGCTCTCTTCGATGCCCGAATCGATGAGCGAGTACCTCTCCCAGGACATGCAGTGCGAGGGGCTCCTCGAGTGCATGCACGGGCTCAAGGAGCTCGACAAGGAGGTCTTCATGGTTCTCACCGAGTCCGCGGATCCCCTCACGGTGGACGACATCGCGGCGGCCGTCGACCGGGAGCGCTCGACGGCCTACCGCTCCGTCCAGCGCCTCCTCCAGGCCGGCTTCATCCAGAAGGAGCAGGTGAACTACGAGCAGGGCGGCTACTATCACGTCTATCGACCGACCGACCCGGACCACATCGCCGACGAAATGCAGCGCCTGCTCAACGACTGGTACGCCAAGATGGGCCAGCTCATCGCCGAGTTCCGAGAGGAGTACGACGGTGAGGGGGAGCAGCGAGCCGCGACACAGTGACGTCGCTTTCTCCGTCCACACCCGCACAGTTTTGTGACCGCACGACGGACCGGTAGCCATGGCGGTCCCACCTCCCCAGGGCGATCAGGACGAACCGGACGCGGTGGCGTTCGGCATCGCCGCGGTCGACGCGGCCCTTCCGGAGGACCTCGAGTTCCCGGCGGACGCAGGCGATATCCAGCAGGCGGTCGGCGACCCGGAGATCCCGTACGATTCCTCTGGCCGCTCCATCCCGCTCTCTGTGGCCATCCGGGAGACGGACAGGAATACCTTCGAGTCCCGCCGAGACCTCCTGAATGCCCTCCATCCGGTGTTCGAGGAGAAGCGCGAGGCAGGTGGGGTGGGAGCCTGGCTGCGCTCGCTCGTCCCATTCTAACGCCGGGCTGGCCGGAGACGTCACGCGCGCCGGTCGTCGTACATTGAATTTCTCGTTTCCCCGGGGGAGTTCCCACGGCTTTCAATTGCCCTGCCTCGAACGAGTAGCTATGCGGGAGACAGCAGCGATTCAGACCGAGGGGACGACGGACATCGTCGAGATCACCCAGGTGGTCCGGGACGCCGTTCCCGAATCGGCGACCGACGGTCAGTGTACCGTGTTCGTGCCCCACACGACTGCGGGAGTGATCGTGAACGAGGCGGAATCGCGGCTGTTGGAGGACATCGAGAGGACCCTGGAGGGTTTGGTCCCGAGCGACGGTGAGTACCGCCACGACCAGATCGACGATAACGCGGCTGCCCACCTCCGGGCGACTCTCCTGGGCAGTGACGTGACGATGCCAGTCTCTGCTGGGGATCTCGATATCGGCCGGTGGCAGTCCGTCCTCCTCGTGGAAGGTGATGGGCCCAGACAGCGGACCGTCGACATTCTCGTCTCCTGATTTGGCCGAGCAGGACTGAGAGCGGGCAATTGCTGAAAGAGGCTCCCATTGAGAGGGGGACGAACCCGCCCTCAACCCCGTCAGTATTCTGTCGATTTGACCATCTTGGTCCGCTTGGATTCGAACCCACGTGATTCGTAGAACGCTCTGGCTTCGGGATTGGCGACGTTCACCGAGAGACCGATGTGTGCGAGGTCGCGGTTGGCCGCCCACCCTTCGATGCGATCTAGGAGCCTCGAGCCCATGCCTTCTCCCCGTCGGTCGGGAACCACGTACAGGTCATGAATGTATGCCGAATCCCCACGAGCGAAGACCGGCGGAGCTTCCCGTTGCTCGGCGGTCGCAAGACCCAGGAGGGCATCTGACTCCGCTGGATCCCCGGCTTCGGCGACCCACGTGACGAACCCGTCACGATCGAATTGATTCCGGCGGTACGCGATCGCGTGCCGTCTCGCGTCCGGGGCGAGCTCGTCGAACGCATCGAGGTCGGCCATCTCCCTGGCGAAGGGGAGCCACAGTTCGTCGACCATCCGGGGGATCTCGGGTTCTCGAAGCCGCCGGATCTCCATACCGGCCCCATGAAGGAGCGAGGGGATAAACGGTCGGATGGCGCGGGATTGAAGCCCGGTACGCTCCAACTGTCGCGCGTGATCGCGCTGGATATCCCCTGCCCATCGTGTGGGCGAACCGACACGGTGGAGAAGGTGGGCCTCGGGCGATACCGGTGTCGGGAGTGCGAGCAGGCGTTCGTGAGGGACGATATCGACGAGCCCGGATGACCCCGTTCAAAAGGGATAAACAGGAATCTGTATCTGTAAAATTGCGCTCGCGGGCGGACCGCCACCCCAGGCCACCCTACTGGAGCAACTCGTTGAGGGCCTCGAGGAATCCGTCCCCGTAGGAGGCACTGGTGACGAGATCGGCGGCGTCCTTCGCCGCGTCATCTGCGTTCCCGACCGCGATCCCGAAACCCGCCGCCCCGAAGAGGCCGACGTCGTTCTCGGAGTCCCCGATGGCCACGAAGTGATCGGGCTCGAGGTCCAGGGCGCCGGCCACGTCGGGAAGCGCCGTCCCCTTGGTCACGTCCGGTTCCTTCACGTGATAGGCAAACCCCGTATCGATCACTTCGAGTCCGTGTTCTCCGGCAATCTCCTCCAGGGGTTCTCTCGGGGCCTCCCGGTGGACCGCGATCTCGGTCTCTCGCCATCGGTTCACCAGGTCGAGCGCGCCCCACCCGAGGTCGTATCCTTCCTCCCGGTATGCTTCGGCCACGGCGTCCGCCGCCTCCCGGTCCCCATTGACGAAGAGGGCGTCCCCGGCCACCGCGATACCACCGTTCTCAGCGATGACGCGCTCCTCGATCCCCACGAACTGGGCGAGGGCGACCGGAAACGGGAGGGCTTTCCCCGTGGCGATGACCACCGGGGCCTCCCAGGCACTCAGCGTGTCGATCACGCGTGGATCGATGGAGCGATCTGGACGACTCAGCGTCCCGTCGATATCGACGGCAAGGGGTGGGACCATGGACCGGTGTCGGGGTCCCGGGCTTTTCACCTGTTCGGACTGGCGCGGGGGTTTGGGTTGGGTGGGGTTTCACGCCGACTCGGTCGCCTCCCATCCCCGATCCGTCGTGTTCAGCCGCTCGGCACCGTCCGCCGTGACGAGGACCAGGTCCTCGATCCGAACCCCGAACTCGCCCTCGAGGTAGATCCCGGGCTCGACGCTGAAGACCATCCCCTGCTCGAGGGGCGTCTCGTTCCCCGAGACGATGTAGGGCTCCTCGTGGACCGAGAGGCCGACGCCGTGACCGGTCCGGTGGATGAACTGATCGCCATACCCCGCGTCCTCGATGACCGCCCTCGCGGCAGCGTCCACCCGCTCGGCGGGTATCCCGGGTTCGACCGTCTCGATCGCCTCCTGCTGGGCCTCCTTTACGATGGAATGTACCTCCCGGAAGGTGTCAGGGGGTTCGCCGTCGAATACGACAGTCCGGGTGGTGTCGCTGGGGTATTGGTCCTGGCGGACGCCGAAATCCAGAACGACGGGATCTCCAGGGCGGATCTCCCTGTCAACGTGTCGATGGTGGGGCTTGGCCCCATTCGGTCCCGAGCCGACGACCGGCTCGAAGGCGAGGTCGCCGTCGGCGGCCGACCGGAGCCGTTCGCCGATCCGGGAAGCGAGTTGCGTCTCGCTCATGCCGACCACGTCGCTCCCCTTCGCCCGGACCCATCCCATCACGTCGTCCGCGATGGACCCAGCGTCCCGGAGGGACCGACGCTCCAGTTCGTCCTTGCACCGCCTGCGCTCGGCCATCACCCCCTCGGCGAGGCCGAACGAGGCCTCGGAGAGGATCTCGCGGAGGTCCAGGGTGAAACGCGCCCACATGGTCGGGTCGAGCAGCAGGTGGCCGGCGGCGAAATCCAGATCCCGGGCCGTCGAATCTATCACCTCCCGGGGGTCCTCGTCGTCCCCGTACGTTCGAATGTCGGCGATCCAGGTCGACTCCTGGAGCTGTGAGCGGTACAGCTCCGGCGCGACGAAGCCAGGGTCGCCCGACGCCGGGACGAACAGGAACAGATGGCGCTCCATCGGCTCCTCCCAGAAGCCGGTCAGGTAGTACAGGTTCGGGCTGGGAAAGAGGACGGCGCAATCGACGTCCCGATCGCGGAGGGCTTCCTGGAGACTGCGGGTCCGCTCCTCGAAGTTGGATTCCATGGTGGGACCGTCGAGGCGCTCGTAGTAATGTCTGCGGCTCCTCCACTGGTTGAGGCGTTCGGTGGGAGTGGTCTGAACATCCCGGGATTGGAAGGGTCAGCTTCCGAACAGCACTCACCGTCCGGTGACCGGAACACCATCCACGGCGCGGTGACCGAAAGTGTGCCCACGATGCGTTGACCGGACAGCCCCCGGAGCGCGGTGTCCGGAGTTTGGCCTGAATGGTCGGACTTACAAGCGGGCGGGGCCGACAGTCGAGACGAGTCGTGGGACAGCGCGCGTCGGTCGATCGGTCCTGGCGTGGGGTGGGCGGAGTCGCCACCTGGCAGCTCGTGGCGAGCGCGAGCTACTACGGGTTCTTCGCGGCCACGGCCGGTGTCCGGACCGAGTTCGGGCTAACCCGCTTCCAGATCGGATTGCTGCTCGCCACGCTGACACTAGGCTATACTGCCCTCCTGTTTCCCGCCGGGGCCCTGGTCGACGCCTACGGGGACCGCCCGGTGATGATCGCGGGGCTGCTCGCTCTCGCCGTCGGGGTCATCGGGGTCGGATTGGCCCCGACCGTCCCCCTGCTGGCTGGGGCGGTGTTCCTCCTCGGCGGTGCATACGCCACGGCGATGCCGGCGACGAACCGGGCCATCGCTGCCCGCGCCCCCCGGGGGCGCTACAATCTTGCGATCAACGTCAAGCAGGTGGGTGTCACCCTGGGGAGCGCGGTCGCGGCGCTCCTGGTGACGAACATGGTGCTGGTCGGGGGGACCTGGCGGACAGCTTTCGTCGTGGTCGGCGTCCTCGGCCTCGGGGTCGTGGTGGCAGTTACGAACCGCTATGAGAATACCGGGGGAAACGGATCGGTGTCGCTTCCGGACCTCCCGGCTCTCCGGGGGAATCGCCCCTTCGTCTTTCTCACCGGTGCAGGGTTCTGTATCGGCGCGACGATCTTCACCACGACGGGGTACCTCGTCCCCTTCGTCGAGGACGCCGGCGGGAGCGTCCAGCTCGCCGGGTTCGCACTGGCGACCATGCAGGTCTCCGGGAGTGTGGGACGACTCGGTGCAGGCGCACTCGCCGACCGACTCCCGTTCGATGCGGCCCACGGGGCGTTTCGGGTCATGAGTGGCCAGCTGGTCGTGGCCAGCCTTCTGCTGCTGGCACTCCCCTTTGCCCCTGGTGTGCTTCGTTTCCCGGTGGTCATCGGACTCGGTCTCGGCATGCTGGGTTTGACGGGCCTCTATCACGGGACCATCGTCGGGCTGGTGCCGGAGGGGGAGACGGGAGCAGCGACTGCCGGGGGACAAACCGCCATCAACCTCGGCGGACTGCTCACGCCACCGACGTTCGGTCTTCTCGCCGATCTCCTCGGATACCGGTTCGGGTGGATGCTCCTCGGAGGCATTGCCGTCATCGGGCTGGTGTTCGTCGAGGGCGGGCGCCGGGCGTGGGTTCGTCAGGACTGAGCGCGTGCCAGCTCCAGTGTGGGTCACGTTCCGTGTTTGTGAAGAGGGAGGTGTCAGCGGAGCGTTGGGTGGTGCACCATCAGGACCAGGGGGCGAGAGATTGCACCTGTCCGGTCCTGCGCTTTTGATCGACACCGTGAACACGAGCGTTTCGACCCTACCGAGAAGACGAGCGTGTGGACGATACCGCCACGAGTGCGTCCTGCCGTATATGTAACATACGCCCGATGAATCCTGCGGGTGGATTCTAGAATGCCGCTGTCACCCGCTCCGCGAGATGGTCCCCGAACGGAAGCGAGGCCGTCAATCCCGGCGAGACCGCGTTCAGCACGTGGATGGCGTCCGACTCCTCGACGAACACCGGGTCCTTGATCAGCGTTCCGTCCTCCCGGACGACCTGCGCTCGGATCCCCGCGAAGCTCCGGCGCAAATCCGAGCTCTCCACCTCGGGAACGAGCCGCTGGGCGGCCCGGGTGAACCGCTCCTTGCGGTAGGATTTGTTGAGCTCCGCCACCGCGACAGACAGCATCTTCGGCCGGGAGAGAAGCCGCCAGAATCCACGATAGGTGAGTGTCTCTTTGAGGTCATCGAGATCGAAGTCCGTGTTCCGATACGCCTCCCGGCCGAAGGCGAGGACCGCGTTCGGCCCGACGATGACCTTCCCGTCCGTCCGCCGGGTGAAGTGAACGCCCAGGAACGGGAGGTCGGGATCGGGGGTCGGGTAGATCATCGTCTCGACGAGGTGGCGCCGATCCGGGATCACCTCGTAGTACTCCCCTCTGAAGGGGACGATCTGATACTCGGTCCCGACCCCCAGCTGGTGTGCGAGGGTGTCGGCGTGCAGGCCGGCTGCGTTGACCAGGAACGACGCCTCGATGGGTCCCTTGTCGGTGCGGAGCTGATAGCCGTCCGGACCAGGGAGGAGCTTCTCCACGGTCGTCCCGAGATACACGGACGTCCCGGCGGCCTGGACATCCCGTGCGAGCTGGTGGACGTATTGCGGGGAATCGATGGAGGCTGCCTCGGGGGCGTAGAGGGCTGCCTGACCCGTTGCGTGGGGTTCGTGCTCGGCCAGCTCCTCGGGATCCAGAATCTCGGTCCTCACCCCGTTCTCCGCGGCCTGGGCCGAAAGCTCGTGCAGGCGCTCCTCCTCTGCGTCGTCCTGTGCCACCACGACGACCCCGAACTCGGAGAGGGGAACGTCGTTCTCCCTGGCGTACTCCTTGAGTCGGGAGGTCCCCTCCACGGCGAAGTCGGCCTTGATCGAGTCCGGGTCGTAGTTGAACCCCGGGTGGAGAACCCCGGAATTTCGTCCGCTCTGGTGGACGGCGAACCGGGATTCCTTCTCCACCAGGGCGACGTCGAGGTCGGTCCCCTCCGCAAGGTGTTTTGCCGTCGAGAGGCCGACCACCCCGCCACCGATGACCACCACCTGGTGCTCCATATGTACGCCTCCCGGTGGACTGCCCTTAGGCGCTTGCACTTCGTCAAATCGAGCGACTGGCTCACCAGATGCGTGCGTCCGCTATCCTCCGTCGGTGGACTCCGCGAGCCGGACGCAATCCGCGAGCGTCCGGTTGACGGGAACGTCGATTCCGTGAGCTTCCCCGCGGCGGACGATGGCGCCGTTGAGCGCCTCGATCTCCGTTCGTCGATCCGCCTCGACGTCCTGCAGCATGGACGAGCGGTTCGTCTGGGTTCGTCGAGCGACGGTCCTGGCCAGCTCGATCGGGTCTGTCCCGGTCCCGAACTCGATTCCGGCCGCCCGTGCGACCTCCAGTGCCTCGCCCACGGCGGCTTCGAGGAGGCGGCTTCCCGGTCCGGTATCCCACATCCGTCCGTTCTGGACTCTGGCCAGGGCGGTGGCGGCGTTGATACCGACGTTCACGAGGACCTTCTCCCAGATGGCCCGGGAGACGTCCGTGACCACCTCCGTCTCGATTCCAGCCTCCTGGAACACCGCAGCAACGTCGGACAGCCCGTGAGGGGTGGATGTCGTCTCCTCTTCATCGATGGTTCCGTACGCCCCGATGGTGGTATCACCCGTCCCGGTGTGACGCACGAGGCCCGGCTTCTCGAGCAGGGCCCCGTGTGAGGTTGTCCCGCCGATGACCTGCTCGCTCGGGACGAACTCCGCGATGGTCTCCTCGTTGCCCAGTCCGTTCTGGAGCGAGAGGACGGGGGCGTCCTCTAGATGGGGTTCCACGTCGCGCATCGCCCGCTCCGTGTCGTAGCTCTTCACGGTCAGCACCACGAGGTCCGCGTCGGCGACTGCGGCGTGGTCCGTCGTGGCGCGGGGTTCCACGTGAAACGAATCTCCATCCGGGTCGGCGATCTCGAGTCCCTGCTCTCGAATGACCCGGATGTGCTCACCCTCGTGGCCGATCAGGGTCACGGGCCGTTCGCGAGCGAGGAGCCCCCCGAAGAGCGAGCCGAGGGAGCCAGCCCCCAGGATGGCAATGTGCATGACGGGCCTTCGACGGGGTGCGATAAAGTCGTGGCGGGGCCGTCACACTCAGTAGGGGGGCCATCCAAACCGGAGTCGATGTCGGACAGTCGATCGGATCGAGCCTCCCGGACGGTCCTGGACCCCGACCGGCGCGATGCGATGGGCCCACTCGGGGCCGCGGCGCTCTGGGGTGGCATGTACGTCGTGAGCAAGTGGGGGTTCTCGGCCATCCCGCCTGCCACGCTCGCCTTCCTGCGGGTCGCCATCGGTGCGGTCACGCTCTTCGCCATCGTTCGATTCACAATGGGCCCTCGCTCGTTCTCCCGGACTGACCGGCGCTCCTTCGTCGCCCTTGGGTTCTGGGTGGCGCTGACGCTCGTGACCCAGTTCGTCGGGACGGACCTGACCAACGCGAGTCAGGGGTCCCTGTTGACCGTGCTCACGCCGGTCTTCACCCTCCTGCTCGGGATCGCCATCCTGGACGAGTCACTCTCCGGGCGGAAAGTGGGAGGGATGGCCCTGGCCGCCGTCGGGACCATGCTGGTGGCCACCGGTCAGTACGATCTGGCCAGCCTCGGGGTGGGGAACGCCCTCGGACTCATCGCGCTCCTCGTCGCCAGCTTCGGGTGGGCGGCCTACACGGTCTACGGCGCCCCACTCGTCCGGAAGTACTCCCCCCTCGAGACGGCGACCTACTCCACTATCGCAGCGGTTCCGATGTTGGCCGTGGCCGCGGGAGTCGAGCTCTGGGCGCTCGGTCGGTCACCTCTCTCGTTGCCGGTGACACCTGCGGTGGTCGGGGCCGTCCTGTATCTCGGCGTGGCTAGCACGGCGCTCGCCTGGTATCTCTGGTACCGGGGGGTCCGCTCGCTGGAGGCCGGCGTGGTCGCGGTGTTCTTCTTCGTCCAGCCCCTGGTCGGGTCGCTCCTCGGCGCATTCCTCCTCGGCGAATCCCTCGGACCCCTGTTCGTGCTCGGAGGGGCGGTCATGGCGGCAGGAGTGTGGCTCTCGAGTACAGCTGGTGAGAATCCGTAGGGAACGTTTTTCCCGTTCAATACCGAAGGGGGGCGCGATGGAGGACTCGCGGGGGCAGATCATCCTGGTCGCCGCGCTGGGGATCGCGGTCACGCTGGTCGCCCTGGCGGTGATCGTCAACACCGTCATCTTCACCGAGAACCTGGCCACCCGGAACACGGTCGAGGGCCAGGAGGCAATCATGGTGGAGCGGTCGAGTGAGGAGGCGGTGGCGAACCTGATGGCATATGCGAACAAGTACAATAATTCCAGTTACAGTGCCGTTAAGGGCCAGTTCAAACGGGACGTGAAAAATCTAAGTGTCGGGCAGAATGTGCATGCTCTCTCGGAGGGTGGATTCGTGAACGTCTCTGTTGTAGAAGTTAATAACGGGACTCGGATCGCACAGACTCAGATGGATACGCTACATTCGGCGGGTGGCCAACCAGATTGGACGTTGGCGAAGGACGTAACGGCGACAAGGTGGTTCCTCATGAACTTTGGAACGGCGACCACTGCTCATGGAGCGAATATCTCTGTTTCAAAAAGCAATTCCGAGTGGATAATGAATATCAGCTATGACGGGAGTCGATATAGGATTCGTCTCCGTTCAGAGAGTGGCGCAATAGCTAGTGACACGTTCAGCGGTACACCCCTTCTCATCAATGTGACAGGTGGTATGGTTAATGGGAATA
>JBDGRH010000028.1:0-1454 GCA_042218225.1 Halodesulfurarchaeum sp.
GGTCGCGCCGGGCCGTCGTCCCGATTCGTCCGCCAGCGAATCTGGGTCTCCGCCTTGGCGGGGGGTATTGGCCCCAGGGTCCGTCCGTTCACTCCGTCAGGACGACCACGTTCTCCGTGGCCCATCCGACGGCGATCTCCCGCCCGACGGAGAGGTACTCGCCCTGGTCTTTGATCTGCATGTCCACGGTGAGCTCCTGCCCGTTCTCGAGGACGACCACGAACTTCCCGAGGTTGCCCTTGTAGATCTCGTCGGTGACCTCGGCGGTGTATCGGTTCGCCAGCCCGCCGGCCGCCTCTCCGAGCCGGATCTTCTCCGGACGGACCGCGAAGGCGACCTCGCCCTCGGCCCCCGCGGTCTCTGGGACCTCGAAGGTGAGCCCGTCGCTCTCGACCACGGCCCGCTCGCCCTCCTCGGCGTACGTCCCCCGGATGAGGTTGGTCTCGCCGATGAAGTCCGCGACGAACTCGGTGGCCGGCTCCTCGTAGATCTCCGTCGCCGTCCCGATCTGCTCGATCCGACCGCCATTCATGACGGCGATCTCGTCGCTCATGGTGAGCGCCTCCTCCTGGTCGTGCGTCACGTACACGAAGGTGATATCCAGCTCCTCCTGCAGGTTCTTCAGCTCGACCTGCATCTGCTTTCGGAGCTTCAGATCCAGCGCACCGAGGGGCTCATCGAGGAGGAGCAGCGCCGGCTCGGTCACCAGCGCCCGGGCGAGGGCGACCCGCTGTTGTTGCCCCCCGGAGAGCTCGGAGATGGCGCGGTCCTGGTAGCCCGGGAGCTCGACGAGCTCGAGGACCTCCGCGACCCGCGCCTCGATCTCCTCGCCGCCACGCCGCCGGACGAGGCGCTTCATCGACGCGCCCCACCCGCCCGAATCGCCGGCCCTGACGGTCCCTCCGTCGCTGGCCGTTCGCTCGGGGATCCCCTGCATCTGGAGACCGAAGGCGACGTTCTCGCCCACCGTCATGTGGGGGAACAGCGCGTAGGACTGGAAGACCATGCTTGTGTCGCGCTCGAAGGGTGGGACGTCGTTGACCTGCTCGCCGCGGATGAAGACGTCGCCCTCCGTCGGGCTCTCGAAGCCCGCAATCAACCGCAAGGTGGTGGTCTTCCCGCACCCGCTCGGACCCAGAAGCGTGAGGAACTGCCCGGGGTCGACCTCGACGCTCACGTCGTCGACGGCCAGCACGGTCCCGAATCGCTTCGTCACCCGCTCGAGGCGTACGTCGGGGGTTGTCATCTGCTACTGAAGGGGAGACCTGTGGGGTTAGGCGTTCTGGATCTCCGTCCACGCGCGGCTGTAGTGCTTTCGCGCCTCGCCGACGTTCCGGATGAACTCGAGCTTCTGCATCACCGCGTCCGGCGGGTAGATGGACTCGTTCTCGAGGATGCTCTCCTTGATGTATTCCTCGGCGGCCTCGTTCGGGCTGCCGAAGTACGTCCAGTTG
>JBDGRH010000028.1:1464-11080 GCA_042218225.1 Halodesulfurarchaeum sp.
GGTCTCCCAGTGCGCCCGGAAGATGTCCCCGGACCACCCGTGGACCGGGCTGGCCTGCTTGTTGATGAGCTTGGTCTCGAAGTTGCTCGAATCGTACGCGAGAAGCAGGTCCTTCTGCTCGATGAGGTCCTGTTTCGCCTCCTCGATCTTCGCCTCGTCCTGCGTGTTCAAGGAGTACCCGCGGCGCTTGAGGGCGGCCCCGATGGTCTCGCGCATGTCGTTGAGCATCGTGATCTGGCCCTTGTACTCCTCGTTCCACATCGCCTCCCACGAGTCGAGGGTCACGTCGCCGAGGAGCTCGGTCGTCCAGCCGATGCCGGAGGTGCCCCACTGGTAGGGGGCCGACCAGGTCCCCGGGTCGGGATCGTACGGCGTCTGGGTGAACTTCGAAGCCAGGTTCTCGTAGTTCGGGAGCTTCCCCATGTCCAGTCGCTGGAGCATGTCCTGCTGGACCATGATGTTGATCATGTAATCGCTGGGGAAGATGAGGTCGTATTGCCCCGTGCCGCCTGCCTTGAGCTTGTTGAACATCTCTTCGTTCGAGGCGAAGTTGGAGACGTTCACCGACACGCCGTAGACCTTCTCGAAGGTGGGCACGATGTCCTTCGGCCAATAATCGCTCCACTGGAAGATCTCGAGGGAATCCTCGAGGTCGTAGTCGAGTTCGGCGAGCCCATACTTTTCGCGAAGCTGTTCGACCTCCTTCGAGGCCGTCGTCGTCTGGGTCGCGGTCGGTGTCCCATCACCACCGTCACCACCTCCGCCACCCGTGCATCCCGCGAGTCCTGCCACGCCGATGGTCGCCAGTGCTCCCGACGTCTTCAGGAACCGGCGCCGTCCCGTGCTGAAGTCGTGTTTGTCCATGTGTGTCACGCCAACTCTTTTCGAGAATTGGCCGGTTATATAATAAATATTTGGGTCATAGACGACGATATCCGAACATTATCCCGTCAACGCGGGTTCGAGCTGTTCACGACCGCTGGAACCGATCCACGACCGCTGGAACCGCTCTGTGAACCCGCAGGAACCCCCTTCACGAACCAGCAGAGAACGGATGTCCCTCACCACGTGGTCTGGAACCGCTGGGCGATTGCCACGACGCCCATGGTGATCACGATGATCAGCGCCGCGATGACGTTCACCCCCGGCGTCACGCCCATCCGGACCTTCGAGAAGAAGAAGATGGGCAGCGTATTCTGGCTGCCGATGATGAAGAAGGTCACCACGAAGTCGTCGAAGCTCATCGCGAACGCGAGCAGCGCCCCGGCCATGACGCCGGGCTTGATGACCGGGAAGGTGACGTATCTGAACGTCTCGAGCTCGTTCGCGCCCAGGTCCCTGGCGGCCTCCTCGAGGGTCCGATCGAAGGATTGCAGGCGTGCCGCGACCACGACCGCCACGAAGCTGATGTCGAAGGCGATGTGACCGATGATGGCGGTCCCGATCCCCAGGGTGAGACCGATCATGTTGAAGAAGATCAAAAGGGAGATGCCCATCACGATGCTGGGGATGATGATGGGCATGTACACGACCCCGAGCAGGAGGTTCTTCCCAGGGAACTCGTAGCGGTCGATGGCGAAGGCGAGCATGGTGCCGAAGACAGTGCTCACGAAAACCGTGACGACGGCGATCTCGAGGGAGTGCCGGAGGGCGACCCAGGCCTTGTAGGGGTCCACCCTGGCCACCTGCTTTCCGGCGAGGAGTGCCTCGTACCATCGTGTGGTGAACCCCTTCCAGACGAGGACGTACTGGGAGTCGTTGAACGAGAGCGCGATGACCACGAGGATCGGCACGTAGAGGAAGAGATACATGAGCGCCGCCTCGGCGGTGAGCAGCACGGTCCCCCGCTCGAAGACCTGGGATCGGACCCGCCGAAGGCGTTGTCGAACCGTCGTCCTCCCGGTTTCCGTCTCGAGGCTCATGCGATCTCCCCCTCCCCGCCGAACCGCATGTACGCCCCGATGGCGAGGAGCATGATCCCCATCAGGACGAAGGATGCTGCCGATCCGAGCGGCCAGTTCCCTGCCGACCCGAACTGATTCGCGATAAAGTTTCCGATCATCTGGCTGTTGGGGCCACCGAGGAGCTCGGGGATCACGTACGAGCCCGCACTGGGGATGAACACCAGGATGGACCCGGCGATCACGCCGGGGAGGGAGAGCGGGAACACCACGCGCCGGAAGGCCTCGAACCGGTCGGCCCCGAGGTCCATCGCGGCCTCCTGGAGGGTGAAATCGATCTCCTCGATGCTCGTGTACACCGGGAGGATCATGAACGGGATCCAGATGTACACGAGCCCGAGCATCACGGCGACCCGGGAGTTCATCAGGCGGATGCCCTCCTCGACGAACGGCAGCACCTCGAGGAGGTTCATCAGGATGCTGTTGCGGGAGAGCAGCAGTTGGATGGCATACACGCGAACGAGGAAGGAGGCCCAGAAGGGCAGGATGATGAGGACGAGCAGGAGATCCTGGTAGTCCTCCGGCGCGAGGCGGCCGATGTAGTAGGCGGCTGGATAACCCAAGGCGAACGCGAACATGGTTGCGAGGAGGCCGAAGGCGATACTCTTGATGGTCAATTGCACGTAGGGGGTCGGTTCCCCGGCGGAGAGCTGCATCGAGCCCGGGATGATCCCCTCGAGAATCCACGCGATGGTGTACCAGATTGCCAAAATGGGGCCCCCATCCTCCGGCAGAAAGAACCGCCCGTACTGCTGGAAGCCCAGGTGCTCAATGCCCACGAGGACCTCTCCGAAGGCCCCCGTCGCCCCGAAGCTGAAGTAGAACATCACCGCGAGCGGGGCGAGGAAGAAGACCACGAGCCAGAAGAGGCTCGGGGAGAGGTTGACGAGGAGTCCGATCCACTGCCACCGACGGAGACGATCAAGCCAGGTGAGCGAGTCCCCGCTCGCCCCCTGGGGTGGGTTGGCTTGGCTTCCCATACCTTTCGCTCTCAATCGAACCCCGTTCGCCAAATAGTTTTTGAAGAGGATCCGAGAGTGCCGACTATCTCTCGGTATATCGTCACGAGGGGAACAGTTATCACGGTCAGGCGGGAAGGCCTATCGTGATGTCGTGTCATGGGCCGGAGTAAGACACAACACGCCGGGGGTCGAGGTGCCGCCATGGAGCTGGACGAGGTCGACTGGAAGATCCTGAAGATCCTCCAGGCGGACGGGCGGACGGCGCTCTCCGAGATCGCCCGACGCCTCGACATGGGGAACGCGACAATCCACGAGCGGGTGGACTCGCTGGAGGCGGAGGGGTACATCCGGGCGTATCGAGCGGTCCTCGAGCCGGAGCTCCTGGGCCTGGACCAGGTCGCGTTCGTCGCCGTGCGGACCGAGGCCGGACAGTTCTCGGAGGTCGCCGAGCGCCTCGCCGAGGAGCCGGACATCCAGGAGATCCACGAGGTCACCGGCGACACCGATCTCCTGGCGAAGGTCCGGGTGCGCGACCGGGGCGACCTCACGGACCTGCTCCGGGATATCGGCTCCTACGAGGGGGTCGTGGAGACGGCGACCGACGTCGTCCTTCGGACCGTCAAGGAGGACGGCACGCTCAACCTCGACCGGGAGTGAGGATGTGGGATATCGCCCCCACCGTCCGGTCGGAGGTCGGGACCCTCCGACGCGCGCTCGTTCACCGGCCCGGCGCGGAGTTCAAATCGGTGGTGGACCCAGACGCCTGGAACTGGGACGGCCTCCCAAGACAGGAGCGGGCGGCCGAGGAGCACGAGCGTCTCGTCGCCGCGCTCGAGGACCACGGCGTGACTGTCCATCACCTGGGGGAGGCGGGTGCGGACCTCGCCGAGTCGCTGTTCGTCCGGGACGTCGGGTTCGCAGTGGGCGGTGGCGTCGTCATCGGGAAGATGGTCGAGGAGACCCGGACGGGCGAGGAGCGCCGGGTCGCCGAGCGCGTCATCGACCTCGGGATCCCCATCTATCACATGGTCCACGGCCCCGGCGGGTTCGAGGCGGGCAACCTCGTCTGGATCGACGAGGACACCGTCGCCATCGGTCGGTCACGGACGACGAACGCCGAGGGCATCCGGCAGGTCAGGACGGTCCTTGAGACCTTCGACGTGGAGGTCGTCGAGGTGCCCATCTTCGGGAGCACCCAGTCCACCGGGCAGACCCACCTCGCGCTCGTCTTCTCCATGGTGACGCCGGACCTCGCCCTGGTGTATCCGGAGGCGGTTCCCGACGAGTTCCTCGGCCTCCTCGAGGATCGCGGGATCGAGCCCGTATCGGTCCCGATGCGCGAGCAGCGCAACCGGGCGATCAGCACCGTGGTCCTCGAACCCGGCGAGGTCTGTGTCTCGGCGGGGAACCAGACCACGATCGCCGCCCTTCGAGACCGTGGCCTCTCGGTGCTCGAGTTCGACATCCGAGAGATCACCAAGACCGGCGGTGGGCTCAAAGGGCTCGTCCTCCCGCTGGAGCGGGACCCTGTCGACGATTGAGGGAGCGGGCGAACGAACGGGGCACGGGAAACGGGAAAGCCGGATGAGTGACCGGCGATCATGGGGTGTCCTTCGGTCCACGGCTGCCACTGATCGACTCACTGATCCATTTCTAAATTGCGCGCGCACCCGTGAAGGGGGAAAGGAGTGGGAGGGTGATGATCCAACGGAGTGGGAGGGTGATGATCCAACGGAATGGGAGGGTGATGATCCAACGGAGTGAGGGGGATGATCCAACGGAGTGAGGGGGATGATCCAACGGAGTGAGGGGGATGATCCCGCGGAACTCATGAGCCGCGCATCCTGAACCCAACGGGTGGCGCGCCCACGTGCCCGACGCGTCCACCATTGTCGGACATCGTTCACCGGTGAGCCATATGAGACAGAACTATTTCGGTTTTCTTCCCCGTATCTCCAAAGGTTTATTGGATCCCGCTGTGTCACGGACCATGATGAGTCTGGGTGACAACGAGCACGACCACGACGGGCCCCTGACCCGCAGGACGCCCGAGAGCGAGGCCTTCCACGAGCGAGCGGCGGCGGTCACGCCGATGGGCGTCGAGTCCAACGTCAGGTCATTCGACCCCTATCCCTTCTACGTCGACCGTGCGGAGGGGGGAACGCTCACGGACATCGACGGCAACGAGTACATCGATTTCCTCCTCGCGCTGGGCCCCATCGTCCTGGGCCACAACTACCCGGCGGTCACGGAGCGCGTCCAGGAGCAGGCGGCCACGGCGGAGGTCACGGCCATGCCAAACCCCGTGGCCATCGAGTTCATGGAGACCGTGCGGGAGATGACACCGAGCATCGAGATGGTCCGCATGGCCAACTCCGGCTCGGAGGCGACGATGCACGCGATGCGGGTGGCCAGGTCGTTCACGGACCGGGAGAAGATCGCAAAGCCCGAGGGCGGATACGCGGGGGCACACGACTACGCCCTCCAGAGCGTCTACGCATCCGAGGAGGCACTCGGCCCGGCCGACGACCCGAACGCGGTCCCCTACGGGACCGGGATCCCCGAGGCGATCAGCGACCTCGTCGTTCCGTTCCCGTTCAACGACCGGGAGGCGACCGAACGCATCCTCCGGCGGGAGGCGGAGGACCTGGCCGCGGTCATCATCGAGCCGGTCATGTTCTCCTGTGGCTGTCTCAAGCCGGCGGAGGGGTACCACGAGTTCCTCAGGGAGCTCACCGAGGAGCTCGGCATCGTCCTCATCTGGGATGAGGTCATGACCGGGTTCCGCCTCGGCCCCCAGAGCGCCCAGGGACGGTTCGGCATCACGCCGGACATGACCACCTTCGCGAAGGCGGTGGGCAACGGGTATCAGGTGGCCGGATTCGGTGGGCGGTCGGACATCATGGCGGAGATCGTCCCGCCGGAGAAGAAGGAGGCCGAGAAGTGGCGGACCTCCGCGTTCCACGGCGGGACCTACAATGGGCACCCGATCGCCGCCGCGGCGGGGCTCGCCACCCTCGAGACCCTGCAGGCGGAGCCGGTCTACGAGCACATCGAGCGCCTGGGCGACCGCCTCTTCACGGGCCTCCAGGAGGTCGCCGACGACGTGGGGGTCCCGGCGAACGTCCAGCACATCGGCTCGATGGGTCAGGTCTACATGACCGACGCCGAGATCACCCGCTACCGCGACACCTGGCAGGCAAACGAGGAGCAGTTCGCCGACTGGTGGAAGGAGGCGGCGGCCCGCGGCGCGCTCTTCGGGAACCCCCACCAGGGCGAGCGGTTCTTCACCACCTACGCGCACACGGCCGAGCAGATCGACGCGGCCCTCGAGATCGCCGAGGAGGCCTTCCGGGCCGTCGATCACGAGTACGAGTGATGCCCGGGGACGACGCCGATACCGCCGACGGTGGGGATCCGGTCGCCCGACAGTACGACGAGTACGTGATGCCCATCGCGAAGGGCTATGACCCATTCACCATCGAGCGGGCCAGCGACACCACCATGGTGACGACCGACGGGGAGGCGTACCTCGACGTGTTCTCCGGCATCTCCGTGACCAACGCGGGGCACAATCACCCGGACGTGGTGGCCGCCGCGAAGGCCCAACTCGACGACCTCGTGCACACCTGTTCGTACGTGTATCGCAACCGGCCCGTCGGGGAGCTCGCCGAGCGCATCGCGGAGATCACCCCCGGTGACCTCCAGAAGACGTTCTTCTGCAACTCCGGGACCGAGGCGGTCGAGGGGGCCATCAAGCTCGCCCGCAAGCACACCGGTGCGAAGGAGGTGGTGGCCCTGGAGATGGCCTTCCACGGGCGGACCCTGGGAAGCCTCGCGCTGACGGGCAACCACGGATACAAGCACGGCATGGCGCCCACGATGAACGACGTGGTCCACGCGCCCGCGCCCTACCAGTACCGCTCGGCGTTCGCCGACGAGCCGGAGGCGGCCTTCACCGAGGAGGCGGCCCAGGCCATAGAGCGGGTCATCGGGACCCACACCAGCGACGACGTCGCGGCGGTGGTCGTCGAGCCGGTGCTGGGCGAGGGCGGGATCATCGTCCCGCCGGCGGGCTACCTGGAGCGGGTCAAGGACATCGCCCACGAGCACGGGGCGCTCTTCATCCTCGACGAGGTCCAGACCGGGTACGGGCGGACGGGGGCCATGTTCGCCGCCGACCACGAGGGCATCGAGCCGGACATCATGCCCCAGGCGAAGGGTATCGCGGACGGCCTCCCCCTCGGGGCGTTCACCGCTCCCGCGGACATCGCCGACAGCTTCGAGGCGGGCGATCACCTCTCCACCTTCGGCGGGAACCCGGTGGCCTGTGCGGGCGCGCTGGCCAATATCGAGGCCCTGCAGGACGGCATCATCGAGAACGCGCGCGAGCAGGGAACCTGGCTGGATGATCGGCTCGCCGAGCTGGAGGACACCCACGACCTGGTCGGCGAGACGCGGGGTCGAGGGCTGATGTACGGGGTCGAGCTCGTCGCCGACGAGGAGAAGACCCCGGCGAAGGACGCCGCGGGTGCGGTGCAGGACCACATGCGCGACGAGCACAACGTCCTTATCGGCGTCGGCGGGTACCACAAGAACGTCATGCGGTTCCAGCCGCCGCTCACGATCGAGCGTGAAGCACTCGAGCGGGCCGTCACGGCCCTCGAATCGGGACTCGAGGCGGCCGACGGATGAGCCGGGCGGGGGTCGAGGTCCTCGTCGTCGGCGGGGGCGTCATCGGCGCAGCCGTCGCTGCGGAGCTCGCCCCGGACCGAGACGTCCTGCTCCTGGAGCGCGAGCACGTGGGTGCCGGCGCCTCGGCGCTCGCGGCCGGCGAGGTGACGATGACGCCCTCCTATTCGGACTATCCCCGCATCGCCGAGCACGCGAACCGGTTCTTCGCCGCACTCTCCGGCACCGGGTCGTTCGAGTACCACCCTCGACCCAGCCTCGAGCTCGTGCCGCCCGAGCGGGCAGACGCGGCCCGGCGACGGGCCGACCGCCTGGCGGGCGAGGGGATCGCGGTCTCGTTTCTCGAGCCGGCTGCAGTCGAGAACCGCCATCCCAGATTCGACCTCTCCGGGTACGCCGGCGCGATCAGCCACGAGGAGACGGGGTTCCTCGACCCCTACACCCTCACCGTCACGCTCGCCGACATGGCCGAGGAGCGGGGGGCGACCGTGGAAACCGGCCGGGGTGCCACGGGGCTCCTTGTGGACAACGGTGATGTCGTCGGCGTCACCACCGAGCGTGGTCCCATCCCCGCGGAGACCGTGGTCGTCGCCCTTGGCTGGCGGACGGAGCGATTCCTCCGCGAGTACGTCTCCCTGCCGGTGCGCCCCTACCGGACGCAGATCGTCGTCCTCGAGCCGCCCGACCCCCTTCCGGAGGACTTCCCGATGGGGTGGATCCCCGGCCGGCACGTCTACTTCAAGCCGGAGCCGAACGGGGATCTCCTCGTCGGCGGCTTCTCTGCGGCCGTCGAGGAGCCGGCGACCGCGAGCGACCAGGTCGACGAGGCGTTTCGCAATCACGTCGCCGAGCTCGTCCCGTCGACGATTCCAGGGATGGATGGCGCCGGATTCGTGGACGGGTGGGCCGGGATCGACGGCGCGACGCCGGACACGCGGCCCATCATCGACGCCCCCGACGTGGCCCCCGACGGCCTCGTGGTGGCCACGGGCTTCCATGGACGGGGGGTCATGACCGCGCCCGTGGCGGCGACCGTCGTCGGCGACCTGGTCCGGGACGTCGAGCCCACCCTCCCCCACGAGCCGTTCCGCCTCTCCCGGTTCGAGTCCCGGTCTCGCGAGTTCCCCTTCACCAGCATCAGCGCCGGGACCGACGACTACGACGAACCCTGATTCCCAAACGTTTCGGACACGGGAATTTGGACCAATACGGCTTTGAGCACCCCACCCATTCCCTCCCCCATGCCGGTCCCGGCACCCGAGGACCTCCCGTGGTACGTCGCCCCCCTGCCACGGCCCCTGGAGGACCTCGCGCTCCGGCTGGCCTGGCTCATCGCCGGGGTGAACCTGCTCGGGACGGCCTTCGGCTTCTGGTACTACCGCTTCCAGCTCGCGGCCACCCCCCTCCTCGCGTGGCCGGTGGTCCCCGACAGTCCCGTGGCGACGCTCTTCATCGGCCTCTCCCTCATCGCCTACAAGCTCGACCTCGACGCGGACGTCCTGCACGTCCTCGCCTTTTTCGGGACGATCAAGCTCGGCCTCTGGACGCCGTTCGTGCAGCTGTTCGTGAACGGGCAGGGCGACCTGGCCACCTGGCTCTACCAGTTTCTCATCTGGAGTCACCTCGCGATGGTCCTGGAGGCGTTCGTCATCCACCGGTACGCGTCGTTCTCCCTCTCCTCCATCGCCGTGGCCGCCCTCTGGTACGGGTTCAACGACCTGGTCGATTACTTCCTGCCCGTCGCGGGACGGCTCCATCACACGTGGCTCCGCGCGGAGCTGGTGGGCGGGCGGCTCACCCACGCCGTCCCCGCCCACGACGTGACCGCTGCGGCCGCAGTCTCCCTGACGATCTTGGGGACGGGGCTGGCCCTCCTGACGCACGTCGAGAAGCGGCGGGCGGCAAGTTGACACAACGAGCGGTCGATTGACGGACCGGGCGGTCGTTTGACGGACCGGGCGGTCGTTTGACGGACCGGGCGGTCGTTTGACGGACCGGGCG
>JBDGRH010000028.1:11180-40956 GCA_042218225.1 Halodesulfurarchaeum sp.
CGGTCGTTTGACGGACCGGGCGGTCGTTTGACGGACCGGGCGGTCGTTTGACGGAGGAGCCCTGGGACGGTGAGGGGTCAATACCGGCGGAAACCCGACCCCTCGCGCTGGTCATCCCACTCCGGGTCGTCCTCGATCTCCGGCTCCCCCTCGATCGCCCGGACGACGAGGTCGGCGATCCGGTCGCCGAACCGCAGGTAGAGGAGGGAGATCGCGATGGTGAAGCCACCTGCCACCAGCGGGTCCGCCATCCCAAACGAACAATCGTCAGGGATTCCCAAGGAGATCCCCCCGACGTATTCGGGGTATTATTAAGGGGGAGAGCGCGCCCCACTCAATTTCCGGGCGGAACCTGCCTCATTCCACCCGCAATCCCTCGAAGTACACCGCGCGGTCCTCGTCGGAGGCGGGGTGGGTGAGGAGAGACACCGAAATGACGAGGAAAAGGCCCAGTCCCATCCCGTAGAGGGCGAAATCCCAGCCCCAGAGTGTGGTTGGGACGAACGGCACGAACACGCTCGCAAGATACGCCACCTGGCTGGTCGCGACCGCGACGACCATCCCGGTCCGGGTGGTCCCCCGCCAGTAGAGCGCGACCGCGACCGGCAATGCGAGCTGGGCGAACCCCCCGAAGGCCGTGCTTCCGATGTCGATGAGGGTCCCCGGCCGGAAGAGGCTGGCGACGAACGCGCCCGCGGCGAACACCCCGACCCCGATCCGCCCGAGGAGGTCCTCGCGGCGGTCGCTGACCGCCTCGTCGACCAGCGGCCGATACAGGTCGCGGGTGAAATACGAGGCGCCCGAGAGCAACATCGAGTCGGCGGAGGACATCATGGCCGCGAGCGCGCCCGCGATTATCAATGCGGCCAGCCAGCCGGGCGCGTACGACTGGAGGAGGACCGGGAGGACGTTCCCCGTCTCCGACACGGTGATGTCCATCCCCTTCGCCCAGGCGCCGAGGAGGAACGCCGGGACGAACAACAGGATGACGAGCAGCGGCCAGAGCACGAACGAGCGCTTCAGCACGGTCACGGACTTCCCCACGAAGAAGCGCTGGTTGACCTGCGGGAACATCGCGACGCCGAAGGCGATGGCCACCGCCTGGGAGATGACGAACTGGGGGGTGTACGTCCCCCCGCCGAGGGCCAGGAACTCGGGGTGTCTTGCCTGCAGGGTGGCCGTCGCCTCGCCCACCCCGCCCACGGCGGCCAGGAACCAGGCCACGGCGAGCCACACCATCCCGAGCATGAAGACGCCCTGGAGGGTGTCCGTCCACGCCACACCCCGCATCCCCGCAAGGATGACGTAGACGATCATGAACACGGTGACGAGGCCCGCGCCGGCCCAGTAGGGGAGCGCGCCCTCGGTGAGCGCCGCCAGCGCGGAGCCCGCCCCCATCTGCTGGAGCATGACGTAGGGGAACAGCCAGAAGAGGCTGATCCCGGCGACCATCGTACGGAGGCCCAGCGACCCGAACCGGTCCCCGAGCATCTCGCCCAGTGTGACGTAGCCCTGCGAGCGGCCCACCAGCCACTGCTTGTAGCCGATGACGTACCACAGCGTGCCGAAGATCACCCCGTCCATCAGGCCCATCACGAGGATCCACTCCGGGCCCGACCGGTAGGCGATGTTCGGGCCGCCGAAGAACGTGAACGCGGAGAGCAGCGTCGCGAACGTGGTGAAGAGCAGTACCACCGTCCCGAGCGTCCGACCCGCCAGATAGTACTCCTCCGCCGACCGACTGGTGACCCGGTACGCCAGGAGGCCGACGAGGAGGGCCAGGACGAGGTACCCCACGACGATCGCGATCTCCAGGGCGGCGCTCATGTCTCGACCCCCGTCCAGAGCCCCCAGTGCCGCCTGGCGAAGTGCCGGAAGGTCGCGGCCGTCAGGACCATCCAGCCGACGTGCCACCACAGCCACGCGGGCAGCCCCGCGACCACCGTGTCGTCCCCCCACAGGAACCACGGAACCGAAAGCACCGCGAGCACCAGGAAGACGCCGGCCCAGGTGAGGCTGGTCCCGAGCCGCTGCATGTCTGGCCGGGAGTTTCCCACTCCGGTGTATAAGGGTTGCGGGGGTCGCGTGGGTCAGGGGGGATCTCCCCCCGGTGCGTCCGTGACCGCACCGCCGACGCGCAGTACGACAGCTATTTGCCTCGCCGAGCAGTAGCTCGTGCGTGATTATCGGGGATGGATGACTCGGCCAAGTATCTGATCCACGCGGAGTTCGCAACCGACGGCGTCGTCGAGCGCAGCGACGTCGTCGGCGCCGTGTTCGGGCAGACGGAGGGGCTCCTCGGCGACGAGCTCGAGATCCGGGACCTGCAGGAGTCCGCGAAGCTGGGCCGGATCGACGTCGAGGTCGAGAGCGAGGGGGGCCAGTCCCACGGGCGGATCACCATCGCCAGCAGCCTCGACCGGGTGGAGACGGCCACCCTCGCGGCCGCGCTCGAGGCGATCGAGCGGATCGGCCCGTGTCGGTCCAGGGTCGAGATCTCCCACATCGAGGACCAGCGCGCCGCGAAGCGCCGGCAGATCGTCGAGCGGGCCAAGGAGCTGCTCGCCACGGCCTTCGACGAGGCCGTCATGGACAGCCAGGCCATCCTCGAGGAGGTGCGCGAGAGCGTCCGCGTCGAGGACATCACCACCTACGAGGGGCTCCCCGCCGGCCCGAACGTTGCGGAGAGCGACGCGCTCATCGTGGTCGAGGGCCGCGCGGACGTGCTGAATCTGCTGCGGTACGGCATCAAGAACGCCATCGCCGTCGAGGGGACGAACGTCCCGGACACCGTCGCCGCGCTGACCCGCGAGCGGACCGTGACGGCCTTCCTCGACGGCGATCACGGCGGTGATCTCATCGGGAAGGAGCTGCGCCAGGTCGGGGATATCGACTACGTCGCGGTCGCTCCCGATGGACGCGCAGTGGAGGACCTCTCCCGGGCCGAGGTCCACACGGCCCTCCGCGAGAAGGTCCGGATCGAGTCGCTCGAGGGGGACGTCGGACGCGCGATACCGAACGGGGAGGGTGTGGAGGGTGCGGACGGTACCGCGTCCGCGTTCGAGACCACCACCGAAGGCCCGCATCCAGGGCGGGATTCTGGGCCGGCATCCACCGGGGAGGGTGGTCCCCGGAACAGCGCGAAGAGCGCCGGCCTCGAACCGGCCCAGGTGGAGGAGGGGTCCCGGGCAGAATCAGAAGCGGTCACTCCCGGTGAGGCGAACGCAGATTCGGCGCAGACCCTGACGGATACCGGCGACTCGGCATCGGGCGACTCGGCACCGGGAGACTCGGCATCGGACGACTCGGCGTCGGGAGACTCGGCATCGAGCGATTCGGATACCGACTCCCCCGAGAGGACCGAGGACACGGACGAGAGCGAGGCTCCCGCTTCACCCAGATCGGTTGACGAACATGCGATGGAGGTCGAGGGGACCGGGGTGGCCCGCCTCCTGGATGCCGACCTCCAGGTCGTCACGGAGGTCCCGGCGGCGGAGGCGTTCGAGGCCATCCGCGACGCCGAGTCGGCACCGACTGCCGTCGTGGTGGACGGGCCGGTCGACCAACGCCTCGTGGACGTCGCCGCCCAGCGCGGCGTCGCCGAGGTGATCGGGACCGCCGCGGGGGAGTTCGTCAAGCAGCCGACGTCGGTCCGGGTCCGAACCATAGAGCACCTCTCATAGCGGCGTCTCTCCACGTCGGCGAGATCCGGCCGCTCGAGTCCGTTGGTCGCGATCGGAGCGACTCGGACGGGCCCGCGGATTGTACGTGGGCCCGCATATTTTCGACGGCGGATATCGCACATCTGCCCCGGCATTTTTCGATCGAGGCGCCCAGATCGAGTGGACATCGAGCCCGAAACCGGTCGGGCCCAGGGGGCCCGGGTCTCAGGCCAAAACCACCAGGTAGAGTGCCCCGCCGGTTATGGCCCCGACCGTGGTCGCGATGATGTTCACGTGTTGGTTGCCGATCAGCCCTCCCTCCACGGTGGCCCCCACGAGGCTGTCGGCCGTCATCCCGGCAACACCCGCGAGGACGACGACGGCCATTCCCACGGCCCCCAACCCGAAGAACAGCTCGCTCAGCAGGGCGATGACCCCCGCACCGGCCACGCCGGCGATCTCCCCCTGCCAGGTGACGGCCCCGTCCGTGCCCGCCTCCACCGGGGAGAGGGTAGTGATGAGCCGCGGCCGGTCGAAGAGACCCCCGATCTCGCTGGAGAGGGTATCGCCGAGGGCGGTGGCCACGCTTCCCGCGAAGGCGAAGAGGAACGCCTCACCTGGAACCGGGGTCCGGGGATGGGCGGCGAAGAGGAGGAGCGCGATCAGGGCCGCGAGCGAGTTGCCGAGGACGTTCCCCGTCCCTCTGGCGCCCTCGTTCGGCTCGGCCACACCCCGCTCGAGCTTCTCTTCGTACCGGAACTTCGTGGCCAGCCCGCCGACCCCGAAGAACGCCAGGAGCACCAGGAACCACCCGTAGCCGCCGAGGACCACCGCGAGGAGGGAGAGGAAGACCCCCGTCAGCATCCCCGGGATGGAGGCGGTCTCGAGGGCGTAGGAGAGGTATCCGAGGAATGCCGTGACGGCCAGCGCGACGACCATCTGCTGGGCGCCGACTGCTACCGTGAGGTCGGCGAACAGCCAGAGGAGGAGCGCGACCATCGCCAGCACAAGGGGGTCGTTCCGGTCGAGCATCACCGACCGGAGCAGCGCGCCCAGGAGCGCCGCGCTCGCGGCGAGGAAGCTCACCTCCGGGATGAGCGCCGGACGGATGGCCCCCCGGGTGGCGCCCATGGCGAGTTGACCCAGGAACGCCGCGATGCCCCCGAGAAGGACGAACCCGGCCACCCCCCAGATGCGCTCGGGCCGGTACTCCAGAAGGACCCGTCGCCCCAGGTCACCGAACCCGAGTGTCAGCATCGTGGCCACGAATACCCCCACCGGAAGGGCGAGCGTGACGGTCAGGCTCGCGAGTGCCGCTCCCATCATTGCGAGGGAGATGAGCGTCCGGAGGCGGCCCTGCTGGCGGTCCCCGTAGGTGGAGAGGAGCGTGAACGCGGGCCCACCGGTGATGAAGAACCCGCCCACGGCGACCAGGCCGTACGCACCCACGGCTATCCATGGGTGGAGGGCCGCCGTGAGCGAGAGCAGGGAGAGACTCGCGAGGGCGGCGGCGCGTCTGAGGGGGCGGGTCACGTACCTGGCGGCTTTCGACGGACCGAACTTAAGTATCCCGAAGCTCGTCCCGTCGCCGGCGGCCATCCGGCGGGCTTTTCACGGTCCGTGCCGATCCCCCGGGCGTGGGCCTCTACGACCGATATCTCTCCCTCCGGGTTCGACGGGTTGACGGGGATCCACCCGCGCACGTCGCGCTCGTCATCACGGAGCGGGATCTCCTCGAGCAGGGTGCCTACCGGACGCTCGAGCGATTCGTCCGGTGGGCGTTCGAGTTCGGCGCCGAGCGGGTGACGGTGTACGTCAGCGTGCTCGACGAGGCGGTGGTGGAGACCATCGCCCGGGAGCTCGACGGGCTCTCGATGCCCCGGGAGATGGCCGTGCGTGATCCGGGCGAGACCGAGCCGGTTTCGGCACCGATCCAGGTCAATCTTGGCCTGGGTGGCAAGGAGGAGTTCGCCGCCGCGGTCAGGTCCATCGCCGAGGCGGTCGACGCCGGGGAACTCGACCCCGAGGACGTCGACGAGGGGGACGTCGAGAAGCGCCTGGTCTTCGCCGAGGAGCCCGACCTCGTCATCAAGACCGGCGAGGAGCGCCTCTCCGATTTCATGATCTGGCAGTCGGTGTACTCGGAGCTTTACTTCACGGACGTGAACTGGCGGGACTTCCGGCGGCGGGATTACCTCCGGGCCGTCCTCGAGTTCAAGAACCGCCAGCGGCGGTTCGGGCGGTGAGCCGTTCGCGGAGAGGAACCTCACCCCGGACACCGATGGTCAGGCACCATCCGTGTGGTCCCCCCTACCGTCTCAGTCATCCACCTTCCATACGCTTCACGACAAGATCACACACGGCCCGAATATTGGAGCGCTTCCCGCCTCATCCCGAAAACGATGCGCGTCGGGGGCCGTGAACCGAAACCAGTGCTCCCGCCAGAAATCACCGGGGACGGCTGTTCGCCGGACCGACCTGTCGTCAATCCGCAGGCGGCTCGGTCTCCTCCACCTCGGGGGTTGGTTCCGGGAGGGTATCGCGGAACCGATCCAGGATCCGCCTGGCCTCGCGAACCTCGCCGCCGAGGGCCCGGACCAGTGCCAGCGCCCGTCTCGCCCGGGTGCGCCGCCACGAGGCTTCCCGTGCCTCGTAGGTGCGGACGGCCCGGAGGAGATCGATCTTCGAGAACTCCGGCCAGTACGGCGTGCAGAAGAAGGCGGCGGCCTCGTTTCCGTTCGCATGCCAGGGCAGGAAGTTGCTGGTCCGCTCATCCCCGCCCGTCCGGACGATGAGGTCCACGTCCCGGACCTCCCCATCGTAGAGGCGGGACTCGACAGCCTCGGCGTCGACGTCCTCGGGATCGAGCTCCCCGGCGTCGACCGCCCTCGCCACGTCCCGGGCCGCATTCAGGAGCTCCGCCCGGCCCCCGTACGCGACCGCGATATTCAACGTGAACGAGTCGTAGGGGGCCGTCCGGCGCTCCGCGTACTCGATCGCCTCCTGGACCCGCGTCGGGAGGCGATGGGTTTCGCCGATCGCCCGGACTCTGACCTTCTCCTCGTGGACCCGATCGCTGTCCGAGAACTCGTAGAGCTTCTCCTCGAGGAGGTCGAAGAGGTGCTCGCGCTCCGCCGGGGGGCGGTTGAAGTTCTCCGTGGAGAACGCATACAGCGTCAGCTCCTCGATGCCCAGCTCCGCACACCAGTCGAGGACCTGCTCGGTCGTCTCCGCCCCCGCCTCGTGTCCCTCCGTGGCGTCCTCGCCCTGTTTCCTGGCGTAGCGGCGGTTCCCGTCCTGGATGACGGCGATGTGCTCCGGGGCACCCGATATCTCATAGCGGAGGACCCGCTCGTACACCGAGCGGACCGCGCTGGCAAGCCGACCTCCCATCATCCGGGTGATACGCCCAGGGTCGCTTGAGCTTTCTGTTCTCGCGCCGGAGACGGGGCCCTTTTGACCATCCATGCCGAATCGGGCGCCATGTCCGACCCCGGCGATGACGACCTCTACGAGTCGGCGAGAGCGCTGCTCGAACCCGGCGACCGGAAACTGGCAGGCCTCGTCGTCCACACGGGCCTCCCTGGCGTCAAGGAGACGGAGATGAATCGAGCGATGCGGGCGGTGGGCGACGTCATCGCGGCGGAGCTCACGGACGCGGAGGTGGTCATCGACGCGGGCGAGGACGACGAGCGATTCGGCGTCGGCCAGTTCCAGGGCGTGACCCTCGGGGACGGGGTCTTCGTCTGGGAGTGTCAGCAACTCCTCCGCGATGGCACCTTCGATCTGGTCTTCTACTGGGAGGCCGACGGGGCGATGGACGCCATCGTCGAGGCGGTCGCCGACCGGGGGTTCGAGGTGGTCCCGGTGACCGAGGAGGGGTACGGGGACCCGGTCGGCCATTCAACTTCCTGAACGGGGCGATCCGTTTCGTCCCATCCGTCGCGCCATCTGAGTGGGATCGCGTCCCTGTGTCAGGCCAGCGAACGTTTTTGCGGCTGGGTCCCGATGGGACAGACCATGGCCCAGCGACTGAGCGAGGACGAGATCGAGGCACGACTTCCCCGGAACTGGTCCATCGCGGACGACGAGATCGTGCGCACCTTCACGTTCGATGACTACCTCGACGGGGTCTCCTTCGCGGTGGACGTCGGGGAGCTCGCCGAGGAGGAGTTCCACCATCCCGCCATCGAGATCGGGTACGAGGAGGTCACGGTCCGGTTCACGAGCCACGAGGAGGGCGGGATCACGAACCGCGACATCGAGCTGGCCGAGCTCGTGAACGAGCTCCGGTGACGGATGGAGGCGAGATACGTCTTCGCGGTCCAGTTCCACCTGGAACCCGGTGATGGCGTCGATATCGAACCGGACACGTTCGAAACCAGGTTCCTCCGCCCGGCGGATTCACCCGGGCCCCGGGCTGGCGATTCTTCCGGGATACCCGCTGGCGGGGCGAGCTCGCAAACCCGGCGCACTTCCAATCGCTGACCGAGGACGCTCTCGGTCCCGGTCGATTCGGTCGAGTTCCGGGCCCTCGAGACGGGCGAAGCCTCCCTCGAGGCCCTCCGGTCGGCCATCCGGGAGGACCTTCCGAGCTTCAAGGCGGAGTCGGTCCCGGAGGTCCGCAACACGTCCCTGGGGAGCCGGCTGGGGGTGTGTGAGGTTCCGTGCCTGCTCACCACTCGACAGCTACCGCGGAGCCGGATAACGTGAGCCCGAGACGGTGGAGCCGCCCGTTTCGGCCCGGAAGACATTTAACCCAGCATGGACTACCCGAAGAACCCATGGACCCGGTCGGCTATGACTTCTGGCTCCTGGACCTCGACGGCACGGTCGTCGACACGGAGTGGTCGTACACCAGGCGGGTGTTCGACCGCGTCGGTCGGCGACTGGGCCGGGAGTTCACCGACCGCCAGGCGGAGGTCCTCTGGCACGGCCTGGGCGGCTCGCGGAACGAGTTCCTCCGGGAGTGGGGACTCGACCCGAGGGAGTTCTGGGACGCCTTCCACGCGGTCGAGGACCCCCAGGCCAGGGCCGAGGCGACGTATCTCCACGAGGACGCCCACTTCGTCGCGGAGCTGGACGTCCCCGTGGGGCTCGTGACCCACTCGCAGCCCTTCCTCGCCGGGCCGGTGCTCTCGAACCTCGACATCGAGGACTGGTTCGACACCGTCGTGACCTGCTCCGACGACATCGGGTGGAAGCCGGATCCCGCCCCGGTGAATCTCGCGATGGACCAGCTGGGCGTCGACCCGGACAGACATCGGGGCGTCCTCGCTGGCGATGCCGCAAGCGACGTCGGTGCCGCCTGGAACGCCGGCCTGGAGGCAATCCATGTCGAGCGTCACGACCCGAGCCGCCGGGGGAAGTGCGTCCTGGGCGATTACCGCATCAACACCTTCGACGAGCTCTGGGCGCGTTCGGCAGCCGATTGAGCCCGGGGCTGGAGTGGTCGGTCCGCGATCTCCATATCAACGTGCGGTCGATCCCGTCGAGGGCGGCGGCTGTCGGACGGATTCTCCGCTGTCGTCTATTGGGGCCCAGTGCCCCCGTCCACGGAGTTTCAATAATGGGGACGAATCTCGGCCCTCGCTCGTCATCCACGACGATATCCGACCCGGTCCTCGAGTCGCTCCTGGAGTCCCCCGGTCATCACGGCCTCGAGCTCGGCCACGCCGTCTTTCTCCCGGCGCTCCGCCGCCAGGACGACCTGGAGCGTCTCCCATCCCAGCGACACGAATCCGAGGCCGAGGGCCTCTGCCGTGACCCTGAGCCCGAGACCGACGTCCGCGTCCCCCCGTCTCACCCGCCTGGCCGGACTCTCGTGGGCCCGGACGGCGAAGTCGAAGCCGTCGATGGCCCCCTGGAGTTCACCCTCGTCGACCCCGCGTTCGTCGGCCAGGTCCTTGAGGGCCCCTTCAAAGGCCTTCCGGAGGCTGGAATCCCGGTCCCGGTTCACGAATCGGTGCTCCCCGTCCAGCAGGGACGCGAGATCGGTGATCCCCGCGGGATTCCCGTCGGGCACGATCAGCCCCCACTCCCGGTCCCACGTGGCGATCTGGACCCCCTCCGGGCTCCGGCTCGTCGAGTCCGCAGCGACGACGAAGTCCGGGACGCCGTCCCGGAACCGCCGGACCCCTTCACGCGAGCCCACCCCTAGATACCGTGGACGCCCCAGCTCGTCGAGCATCGAGGAGAGGAGCGGATCGTCCTCCCCGACACCGAGTACCGTCGGCGGCCTGACCTCCGGCGAGAAGAGCTGAACGGAAACGGGCTCACCGGCGGCCAGGTACTCGGTGTCCGCGTCCACCTCGACGAACCCGTCAGCCGCGACGAGGCTGGTGGTGGCCCCGCTTCCCTTGTCGACGGGATAGACCAGCGTGTCGCCCGCAGCGTCCGCCACCAGCCCGACCGGGAGGAACCGCGTCCGCCCCTCGCTGTATCGCTCGCGGACCGCCATCTGGCCGGAGACGGTGGCCGTCCGTGGCTCCGGGAGCCCGGCTGCCTCCCGGATCCGTGGCGCCACGAACGTCCGGAAGATGGTCAGTGCGGAGACGGGGAAGCCCGGGAGGCCCACGTACGCGGCCCCGCCGAGCCGGCCGACGAGCATCGGCTTTCCCGGCTTCACCGACACGCCGTGGAGCAGAAGCTCCCCCCGCTCCTCGATGACCCGGTAGACGACGTCGACCGCGCTGGCGCTCGTCGACCCCGAGGAGAGGACCAGCTCGCACTCCGCGGCCGCCTCGGTCAGGACCCGCTCCATCTCCTCGCGGTCGTCGCCCACGTGGGGGTACGTGACCGGCTGGCCCCCGGCCTCCCTGACGGCCGTTGCGATGGTGGCGGTGTTGACGTCGTAGATCTGTCCACGGTCGTGATCCAGGTCCTCGCCCGGGCGGACCAGCTCGTCGCCCGTCGAGATGATCCCCACGCGGGGGCGGCCACGGACCGGGACGCTCTCGACCCCCAGGGCGGAGAGGAGGCCGATCTCTCGGGCGGTCACGTGGGTTCCCGGTCCCAGGGCCCGCTCGCCCGCGGCGACGTCGGCCCCCGCGGCCATCACGGAATCGCCGGGGGCCACGCTCGTCTGGATGGCGACGGTCCCATCCCGATCCGCGGTCCGCTCAACCGGCACGACCGCATCCGCGCCGCCCGGGAGGACCGCCCCGGTGGAGATCTCGGCCGCCTCGCCGCCATCGACCTGGACGCTCGGGGCGGCTCCGGCGTGGACCTCCCCCACCACCGAGAGCTCGACCGGATCCATCTCGTCGGCGCCGAACGTATCCCTGGCCCGGACGGCATAGCCGTCCATCCCCGCCCGGTCGAATCCGGGGACGTCGATCGCCGCATCGATCCGCTCCGCGAGGACCCGCCCGCCCGCCTCGGCGAGCGGCACGCGCTCGGCAGCGGGCTCGATATCGAGATCCTCGATCGCCCGTCGCGCCTCCGCCATCGTGGCCAGGTCCCGGAACGCCCGCCCGCCGCTCATGGCAGCGCCTCCCAGCGCTCGACCTCGACCGTCTCACCGGCTGGGATCCCCTCCACCGATTCGGGGATGGTCACCCACCCGTCGGCGAGCGCGACCGACGAGAGGACACCCGCTCCGCTTGCACTCACGGGGATAGCGACGGGAGCCTCTTCCCCGTCGCCGGACGCATCCGGCTCCCCGCCCTCTAGCTCGACACGGGCGAACGTCCGGACCCCCGGCTCGCTCCGGAGCTTCCCCTCCAGCGTTGCGCGGACCGTCGGGGGACCCGTCACCTCGGTACCGGCCGCCCACCGGATCGCGGGGCGGAGGAACTGCATCGCGTTGACGATGCAGGAGACCGGGTACCCCGGAAGGAGAAGGACCGGCGTCTCCTGGACGCGACCGATCGCCACTGGGTGTCCAGGTTTGATCGCCACGCCGTGGACGAGGACCTCTCCAAGGTCGTCGACGATCTCGGGGGTCAGGTCGCGTTCCCCCACGGAGGACCCACCCGTGGTGACCAGTATATCCGCGTCGAGGTCTCGCTCGATGGCCTCCCGGAGTTCCGTTTCGTCGTCCGGGACCACCTCCCGATATCGTGGCTCCCCGCCCCACCGCCGGACGAGCCTGGTGACGGTGAGTCCGTTCGTCTCCACCACCTCGCCCGGGCCGGGGTCCGCCTGGACCACTTCCTCGCCCGTCGGGATCACGGCCACCTGTGGCTTCCGTCGGACGTCGACCGAGCGGAGCCCGACCGACTTTAAAAGGCCCAGGTCGGAGGGCCGCAGCCGGTGGCCCGGCTCGTAGAGCTCGGTCCCGGCGCTCACGTCCTCGCCGACCGGCCCGACGTTCTCTCCCTCCGCGACCGCGTCGAACACCTCGATCTCCTCACCGAGGGATTCAACGTGCTCGATCATCACGACCGCGTTCGCGCCGGACGGGAGCTCGCTTCCGGTGTGGACCCGTACCGCCTCGCCGGCACCGCCGTCCCCCTCGCCCACCCGGAGGACGTTCGGCGAGCGGTCCGACGCGCCGAAGGTATCAGACGCGCGGACCGCATAGCCGTCCATCGCCGCTCGGGGATAGTGCGGGACGTCCCGTTCGGCCGCTACCCGCTCCGCGAGGACCCGACCGTCCCCGTCCAGAAGCGACACCGACTCCACCTCGGTGACGACGGCGACCAGCTCCTGGAGAGTCGCCCTCGCCGCTGCGAGCCGGGTCCGCTGCTTGAACCCGGCCTGTCGCCGATCCCCAGATTCGGTCATGGGACCCGGTTGGGGAGGCCTTGCAAAAACACTGCTGACCGCGGCATCCCGAAAGGGTGACGCCAGTCCCGGGAAGCGGCGGATAGCCGGAACCGCCAATCCGACTGAACTCGGATGAAACGTCCCGAAGCGGGGCGAAGCGACACCCGGGTTGAATACGGGGCCGGTTCATTTCCTCACTGCCGACATCGGCTGGGAGGACACCGGGCCGAAGCGCCCGGGTCCCCAGCCCGGGTGTCGGCCACCAGCTCGGATCACGGGTGCGACCAGGGTGCCGGGTGCGGGGCGCTCCGAACCCGGACGCGGGGCGCTCCGATCACCGGATCGGACCGGACCGGACCGCGGATCTGGCCTCCTTCCCTCCAGTCGGGGCCGCTCGCCCTCGGGAACGGGGCGACGCCGGATCGGGCGGTGTTCCGCCACCACCGCCTTTTTCGACCCTGCCCTCGAACGGAGAGCTATGCGATCCATCCGCGAGGCCCTCCGGAGCCTCCCCGACGCCGTCTTCGCCGATCTCCTGGAGTCGGCGGATGCCTACCTCCTCGTGCTCGACCTCCCCGGGGTGACAGCGGAGGGGGTGGACCTCGAGGTCGGCGAGCACCACCTGGAGCTCTCGGCCCGCCGGGAGAAGCACGTCCCGGAGGGCTTCGAGTACCGGGACGAGGGCCGTTCGCTCTTCCTCGATGCGACCATTCCCCTGCCCGCGGATGCCCTCCCGGGCGAGGCCACCGCCACGATGGAGTCCGGGGTCCTGGAGGTGACCCTTCCGAAGGCCGCGACGCGCACGAGAGAGATCCCCATCGAGGGATAAGGCGTGGTCCAGGTTCGTGCGTACTGGCGGTTCGTCCTGGTCTCCTGGCAGTTCCTCCCGCTGGTGCTCGGGTGGCTCAGAGACCGCCGACGCTTCATCCTCTTCGGGCGCCGGCGCCCCGTCTCCTCGGAGCGACGCGTCGAGCGGGCGGAGACACTCCTCGACTCCCTGCTCACCCTCGGGCCCACGTTCATCAAGCTCGGGCAGCTGCTCTCGACCCGCCCGGACGTCCTGCCCCCGGAGTACATCGACGTGTTGACCGAGCTGCAGGATAAGGTCCCGCCGGCGCCGTGGGAGGAGGCGCGGGTGGTCCTCGAGGACGAGCTCGGGCCGGTGGAGGAGCGCTTCGAGGACTTCGACACGGACGCCATCAGCGGGGCGAGCCTGGGCCAGGTGTATCGGGCCAGGGTGGACGGCGAGGAGGTGGCGGTGAAGGTCCGCCGGCCGGGGGTCGAGGGACTCGTCGAGGCCGACCTGCAGGCCATCAGGTGGGGGCTGCCGATCATCTTGACCTTCGTCGACGAGGCCCGCGCGTTCTCCCTGGAGAACCTCGCGGACGAGTTCGCGAAGACCATCCGGGAGGAGATGGACTACCATCGCGAGGCCCGGATGCTCGAGGAGATCCGGACGAACTTCCTCGACGATCCCGACATCGCCATCCCGCCGGTGGTCGACTCCCACTCCGACGCCCGCGTGCTCACGATGGAGTACATCCCGGGCACGAAGATCACCGACCTCGAGGCGCTGGACGCCCGCGGGATCGACCGGACGGCGGTGGCCGAGCGTCTCACGCGGACGTATCTAGAGATGATCACGGAGGACGGCGTCTATCACGCAGATCCACACCCCGGGAACCTGGCCGTCCAGCCGGACGGGACAATCGTCTTCTACGACTTCGGCATGAGCGGCCGGGTGGACGAATTCATTCAGGAGAAGATCATCGAGTTCTACGTCGCCGTCGCCAACCGCGACATCGACCAGATCCTCGACGTCCTCGTGGAGATGGGGACGCTCTCCCCGGAGGCGGACCGCCAGACCATGGCGGAGGTCATGGAGCTGGCCATCCAGGACGCCAGGGGAGAGGACATCGAGACCTGGCGCGTCCAGGAGATCATCTCCCGGATCGAGGATACCATCTACGAGTTCCCGCTCCGGCTCCCCTCGAATCTGGCCCTCGTCATGCGCGTCGCGACCGTCGTCGAGGGCGTCTGTATCACCCTCGATCCGGATTTCGACTTCATCGCCATCGCCTCTGCCTTCCTCACCGAGCGGGGCTACCGGGAGGAGTCCATCCGGCAGTTCGTCTCGGAGACGCGCGAGGAGGTCGCCGATGCCACCCGGGCGTCGGTCCGGATCCCCTCGAAGCTGGACCGGACGCTCGACCGGATCGAGCGCGACGACCTCTACGTCCGCGCGGGAATCGAAGACGACGAGGAGGTCATCGCCAGGCTGGCGAAGCGCCTCGTGGTCGGACTCGTCGTCGCCGGCGCCATCCCGGCCGCCGCGGTGTTCTACACGGCCGGCGAGCTGCGACTGGCCGTCGCCACCGCCGGCGGGATCGTCCTCGCCGCCGCGTGGTTGATCCGGAGCTTCCGGAAGCGCCGTGGCATCAAGGCCGCCCCACACTTCACCCGTCAGTACCTCGATCAGCGCCAGCGGCACCGGCGGGAGGAGGAGTGACCGCGGGAACGGGGGGAGGGAGGATGGAGGGGAGATGGAGGGAGGATGGAGGGGGGATGGAGGGAGGATGGAGGGGAGATGGAGGGAGGATGGGCTTCGACCGACCGCCGAACCGAGGTTGCTCGACCGCCAGCTCCCGGGTGTGCGCGCCACTTTAGAGGGTGCCATCCGAAGGCCGCAGCATGGACGTCGAGCCGTTCGAACTCGAGCGCTGGTTCGCCCGCTACGAACACGGGGCGGACATCATGCTCGCGGAGTCGGGGATCCGGAGTCTGCGCGCCGACCGCTTCGACCTGGATCCGGGCCGGCTTGGTTACGTCATCCCCACGAATGGGGACCCCGCATTCAGGAAGGACGTGGGGGAGCGATACGCTCGCGGACCGGAGTCGGTGCTCTTCACCGTGGGCACCCAGGAGGCCAACTTCCTCGCCTTCCAGGCCCTGCTCGGCGCGGATGACCACGCCGTGGTGGTCACGCCCACGTATCAGGCCCTCCACTCCGTCCCCGAGGCACTCGCCTCGGTGACACGCGTCCCGCTCGAACCCCCGGACTGGGAGCTCGATCCCGACCGGGTCGCCGACGCGATGGAGCCGAATACGCGGCTCATCGTGCTCAATAACCCCAACAACCCCACGGGACGGTATCACCCCCTCGATACGGTCGAGGCACTCTACGACCTCGCCGCCGAGAACGAGGCCTTTCTCCTCGCCGACGAGGTCTACCGCCTGCTCGCCGATGACCCCCTACCGCCGGTCGCCTCGATGGGCGAGTGGGGCCTCAGCACCAGCAGTCTGACGAAGGCGTACGGCCTGGCGGGGCTCAGATTCGGCTGGCTGGTGGGTCCGGCGGACGTGATCGAGGCCGCCTGGCAGTGGAAGGATTACACCACCATCTCGCCGACGAAGGTGGGCCAACACGTCGCCCGGCAGGCACTCGGCGACAAGGAGGCCGATATCCTGGAGACGAACAGAGCGCTCGCCAGGCGGAACCGCGAGCTCGTCGCGACCTTCATCGAGGAGCACGGGCTGGACTGGTACGAGCCGGTCGGCGTGAACGGCTTCATCACCGTCCCCGATGGGTTCGACGGCTCGCGTGGGTTCTGCCGGGAGGTGGTCGAGTCCCAGTCCGTCGTCCTCGCCCCGGGGGACGTATTCGGCTACGACGGGTACTTCCGGCTCGGGTTCGGGCTCCCCACGGACGAGCTCGAGGAGGGACTGGACCGGCTTGCGAGCGTCCTTCGGGGGTAGGCCGCCCCGGCAGGGGTGTCCAGTGGCACGGTGACCAGCCCGCGTGGTCGTCCCACGGAGTTACGCGGGTAGTGGGCCTGACGCGACCGTTCCAAACCGTTTATACAGCACAGGCGTCAATCCCGCCCACATGCCGAAAGAGCAGAAGGAAGTCCGCGATCTGCAGGAGGGCAACTACGTGATGATGGAGGAGGTCCCCTGCAAGATCACCGCATACAGCACGGCCAAGCCGGGCAAGCACGGGAGCGCGAAGGCCCGGATCGAGGGGCGCGGGGTCTTCGACGGGAAGAAACGATCGCTCTCGCAGCCAGTGGACCAGAAGATCTGGGTCCCGATGATCGAGCGCAAGCAGGGCCAGGTCGTCTCCGTGCAGGGCGACGACGCCCAGATCATGGACCTCGAGACCTACGAGACGTTCACGATGCGCATCCCGGACGACGCGGCCCTCTCCCCGGACGACGAGATCGAGTACCTCGAGTTCGAGGGCCAGCGCAAGATACTGGGGTGAGCCGATGTTCCCCGGGGCGACCGCGGACCGGGACGAGGCGGCCTACGTCATCCAGGGCGCCCCGCTCGACGTCTCGACCACCTTCCAGCCGGGGACCCGGTTCGGGCCGGACCGGGTCCGGACCTTCTCGCGGACCTTCGACGACTACGACCGCCGAACGGACAGTCGCTTCACCGACCTCGGCGTCCACGACCAGGGTGACCTCCAACCCTGGGACGATGCCCGCGACTACCTGGACTTCCTCGCGGGGGAGCTCGACGACGTGGTCCGCGACGGGGCTGTTCCACTCCTGGTGGGCGGGGAGCACACGGTCTCCGTGGCCGGCGTCGAGGCGGTCGAGCCCGACGTCTTCGTCTGCCTGGACGCCCACCTCGACCTCCGGGATGCCTATGCGGGAAATCCCTGGAGCCACGCGACGACCACGAGGCGGGTGCTCGAGGTCGCCGATCGAGCGGTGATCCTCGGCGCCAGGACCGGAAGTGACGCGGAATGGGAGCGGGCTGCGGAAGCGGATGTGACCGTCGTCCCCCCAGAGGACGTCCCGACGTGGGAGCCCGACTTCCCGAATCGGGCGACCGTCTATCTCAGCGTCGACATCGACGCGGCCGATCCCGGATTCGCGCCCGGAACCGGGACGATGGAGCCGTTCGGTCTCCGACCGAGGGATCTGCGGGACGTCGTCAGGGCGGTCGCTCCGCACGCGGACGGGTTCGACGTGGTCGAGGTCAACGACAGGGACGCCGGCCAGGCGGCCGCACTGGCCGGGAAGCTCCTGCGGACCTTCGTCTACGAGCACGCCGGGACGGGATGAGACGGGCTGCGATGGCTGACAGGCGACACCGATCGAGCGTCCCGGAGCGGGGTGTCGCGCGACCGCGGGTCGCTCCGGGTCTCCAGCTACCGCATGGGGATGAGTGGTCCGGTCTCTGTATTTGAACGTTGTCGGGGGAAGGGGGTTGCATCGGGCCGGTCTCCAGGGCAGTGTGGCCCGCGCCGTGCGTCCGGGGGATTCACGGTCCGCCGGGACGGTGCCAGCGGTATGGACACTGCCACGCTCGTCGATCGGCTCGACGACCTCCTCGATACAGACGAGTACGCCGACCTCGACGCCAGCGAGAACGGCCTGCAGGTCGGACGGCGTGACGGCACCACCGAGCGGGTGGCGGTGGCTGTGGACGCTGCCGGGGCCACGATCGACCGCGCGGTCGAGCGCGAGGCGGACATGCTCCTCGTGCACCATGGGCTCTCCTGGGACGGGATCGACCGGGTGACGGGGCGGACACACGGTCGGCTGTCGGGACTCCTCGAGCACGACATCGACCTCTACGTGTCCCATCTCCCCCTCGACGGCCATCAGCACCTGGGCAATGCGGCTGGTGTCGGGGACGTCGTCGGCCTGACCGACCGGAACCCATTCGGCGAGCTCGGTCCGACGTACGTCGGTCAGCACGGCTCCCTCGACGCACCGATGGACGTCCAGACGCTCCAGGATACACTCGCTCGGGAGCTGGATCACGGCGGGGAGGGCGTCCAGGTCCTGCCGTTCGGACCGGACCCCATCGGGGACGTGGCCATCGTCACGGGAAGCGGTGCGGACTGGCTCGACGAGGCAGTCGACGCGGGGGTCGACGCCTTCATCACCGGCGAGGGCAAGGGGAAGCTCTATCACCAGGCCCGCGAGTCCGACATCACCGTCTTCCTCGGCGGTCACTACGCGACGGAGACGTTCGGTGTCAGGTCGGTCGCCGGGAGACTCGAGGAGTGGGGTCTCGAAACCGTGTTCATCGACGCGCCGACCGGACTTTGATCCTCGCCGGGGGAGGCGCAGGTGAGGATCGCCCGGCCTCAGAACTCCTCGAGAACCCCGGCCACGATGAGCGGGAACACGAGCGTCGCCTCCGCCTGGACCTGGACGTACTTCCGGTCCTCGCCCTTGATCTTCCCCCAGGAGACCGCCTCGTCCGGCGGGGCGCTCGAGAGTGAGCCATCGCCCTCCATCCCCGTGCTCACGTAGACCGCGTAGTCGGCCCCGCCCCGGAACAGGTTCGTCATGATCGCCTGGTGCTTCGGCACCCCGCCCCCGAGGACGATCAACCCGGTCTCCTCGGCGAGCAGGCCCTCCTGGATGAGCGCGTCGTAGTCCTCGAGGATCTCGATCCCCACCGCCGGGTCCTCGTTCTGGCGGTAGTAATAGAGGAAATTCCCCACCTCCGCATCGGTGAGGGCCGGACAGAAGACCGGTACGTCATGCTCGGCGGCCTGATAGAGCACGGAGTCCGGGTCGTCGAGGCGCTCACCGATCTCCCTGGCGAAGGCGGTCGGCGTGCGGACCTTCTCCTCGGCGAAGAACTCGGGGAAGAAGTCGTTGAGGTATGACTCCAGCCAGACGTACCGGTCCGAGGGAACGAAGATGTTGCCCAGGCGGTTGATCCCCCGCTCGCGCATCTCGAGTTCGTCCACGTCCCACGTGCCCATCTTGAAGGGCTTCTCCGTCTTGATGATGTCCTCGGTGATCGACCCCGAGGTGGTGATGAGGACGTCCACCATCCCCTCCCGGACCATGGCCGCGACGGTCTCCCGGAGGCCGGAGGAGACGATGTTCGAGGTGAGCGTGAGATAGATGGTCGCATCCGCCTCCCGCATCTCGCGGACGAGCTCGATCGCCTCGGCGAGGTGGGTGGCCTGGAAGCCCGTCGTCGCGTAGCTCGCGAGGAGCTCCCCCAGGTCGAAATCCCCCCGGAAGTCATAGCCGCGCACGTCCGGGGTGTCGAGGTCCGCATCGGACCCCGGTATCACGTTCTCCTTGGTGTCCTCGGTCATACCGGATACACCGTGGCCGGCCGTTAAGAGTGCGTCACTTTTCCTCCAACGGGGGGAACGGTCGGTGTGCTGGCCCCGGACGAAGGGACTTTTCCGTGGGAGGGAGTAGTGCCGCCTGGCCGATGACGAATCACCGGGCAGAGCCGGCGTCGGCACCCGGCGATGACGAGCCCAGTGAGTGCCGAGGCCACCATCTCCGGAATCCACACGCAAAAACAGCCCGGCTCGCTCGTCTCCGCGTCGCTCAGTCGATGTGCCCTTCGGCCCGCAGCTGGTCGGCGTCCTGACTGGTGTAGCGCCACTCGACGTTCGCCTTCTCGTCCTGCCACTCCCACGGCTCCACGAGGACGACGTCGTCCTCCTCGATCCAGACGCGGTACTTCATCCGGCCGGGGATGCGGCCGAGGCGGGTCTCGCCGTCCTCGCAATGCACCTCGACGTGATTGCCGCCGAGGTGTCGCGTGACGACGGCGAACAGCTCGTTTCCGTTGGGCATCCGGAGGTTCCGGCGCCCTGTCTCCTGAGTCACATGTTCTATTCGTGACCGCCCCTTTTAAACTAGCGGAGACACTGGAAGGCGTGGGCCACGGGGACACGGTTCACCCTGGTCGCGGAGGACCACAGGGACACGGTCCACCCTGGTCGTGGAGGACCACAGGGACACGGTCCACCCTGGTCGTGGAGGACCACAGATCCACCGGGGGAAATGGTAACAGGGTGGGAGCGAACATCCACCCATGGTCGAACCCGACATCGTCGAGCACGAGGCGTTCACCGTCGTGGGACTGTCCTACCACGGCCGGAACCAGCAGGGGGAGATCGCCACCCTCTGGAACAGCGTTCGTGACGAGCGGGAAGCGCTCCGGCCGCTTGCTGCGACGGATGCGTGGTACGGCGTATCGTTCGGTGGTGACCCGGAGACCGGGGAGTTCGACTACGTCGCGGGTGTCCGTGTGGACCAGGACAGTGATGTCCCCGAGCCGTTCACGGGAGTGGACGTGCCGGCCGCGACGTATCTCCAGGTGGAGACCACCCTGGGAACCATCGACGAGACGATGGAGGCCGTCCACGGCCAGTGGCTCGCGGACTCGGCGTACGAGTTGAGCATGGGGCCGGAGTTCGAGCGCTACGGGCAGGCGTTCGACCACGCCGACGCGGATGCACCCTTCGAGGTGTTCGTTCCGGTCGAGGGACCGGAGTAACGCTCGGGAGAGAACCGAAACGCCGATTCCCGCCACCCGGATGTGGAGGATGGGGGGTTCGGGAACAGGCGCGTTCCGGCCAACCGCTCGACGGGGATGACCACTACGGGATGGGTTCGTCCACGAACTCGCCGTCGGCAACGCGGTCGTAGAACTCATCCTCGACCGGGGACTCCTCGTGGAGTTCCGCACGTCTCGCCTCCAGGAGGCGATTCGACTCCCCCCGGAACGCTGCGGCCGTCTGGAGCTGTCTCCCGTGCTCCCGTGCCGCCTCGAATACGGGTTCGAGGTACGCCTCGTATGCCCCGTCCCGGAGCAGGTGGTGATCCACGATGAGGTCGGCCTCCCGGGCTAACGCGGCCATATTGGTCCGAGCGGAGCGTCTTGCAGGTGGGGCGAACGTTTCCTCGCTGAGGTAGGTCGGAGGGCCGTCGACGATCACGAGATCCGGGTCGCGCTCCAGTATCCATTCCCGCGACGCGTCCACGACCGGTCCCTGGACATCCGAGGTGTACACGACCGTCTCGTCCAATCCCTCGATCGCCACCATCAGGACGTCGCCCAGGTCAGTCTCCGCCGGCCCGTGCGGGACGGGTTCCGAGAAGTCCAGGACGAGGTCCCCCCATTCGACCGTCGCGCCGTCGACGTAGCGCTGGTCGTCGCTGACATCCTCGCAGACTCGATCGAAATAGTACCCTCGCTTCCGCTGGGAGTAATTGATCGACTCCGTCGTGTGCTTTGCGAGGACAGTCACGTCTTCGAAGAGTCGGCGTGAACGGTCCTCGGAGCTCCAGTTGTATCGCCAGTTCTCGAAGGAGGGGACGTAATGATCGAAGTGATAATGGGTGACGAGGATGACATCCGCGCGGTCGCCCCACGCCTGGATAGACTCGGAGCGCTCCTTCAGGGTGCGGTACTCCTCCGGGTGCGGGCGCTTGCCGTCCCGGCGGGGTCCGAGCGACGCGCCAGGGTCCACGAGTACCGTTTCCCCGGCGGCTTCAATACCCATGGCGAGGCTCCGGACGCCCATGCTGTCGGCAGCGAGGGGCGTGACCTCCATCGACTGCGGGATGATTCGGGCTGGCGGCCAAAAACCATGGGGGGCGGGACACGGGCGAGCGGGAAAGAGTTATCCGGTCCCCAGGGGCACTACCAGGAAATGGAAGGGGGCAGGCAGGCAGATCGCCTCGACGCGATAGCGTCCAGGCGGGACTTCCTCGCGGTCCTCGCGGAGGATGACCTCACCCAGGCGGAGCTGGCGACCGAACTGGGCGTCTCGCGCTCGACCGTGACGAGGGCCGTGGGTACGCTCACCGAGGTCGGGTTGCTCGAGCGGTCCGGGTCCACCTACCGGACAACGACACTGGGACGACTGGCACTCGATACCTACGACCGGTATCGAGCGCGGGTGGAGGCGCTGTTCGACGCCTCCCAGTTTCTCCAGTACATCTCCCGGGATGCTCCGTTCGATCCGGGGATCCTGCTCGATGCCGAGGTGGAGGTCGCCGGGCCGAATCACTCCGTCGAACTCGGCGAGCGCGTGAACGAGATCATGAAGGGGGCCGAATCGGTCCGGGGTCTGGGAAAGACGTACGCGGAGCGGGAATCCGGAACCATCTTTCGGGAGACCCTAGAGGATTCGGGAACCCTCTCTCACGTCCTCTCACGCGACCTGTATCGATACATCAGGGAGCGATCCGTCGAGGGGAATCTGCTGGGGCACGAGCGATACGAGTACGCGGTGGTGGATAGCCTCCCATACGGCCTCTTCGTGGTCGACGCGGGCGATGGAGAGTCGATGGTTCTGATCGCGTACGACGACGCGCGGACGATGAAAGGTGTTCTCCACAATCGGGCCGAACACGCCGTCTCCTGGGCTCACGAGGTCATCGATGCGTTCGAGGAGCGAGCCACCGACCCGCCACTCGATGAGTGATGACAGCGGGGCGGGGTCGAACACCTGGTCTGTCAGGGAGAACCGGCACTCCGTGCGGGGATGTGCACGGTGTGAAATAGATTGCAACGCATAATTATAATCTGGAAACGTCTGTATGCGGTTCGTGGGGAGGGGAGGCCAGGCCGACCCGCGGATCGGGTGCCCCGACAGTGTCGCGGTGGATTCGGCCCTCGCCGCCTTCCATTTCATCCGATTTCGATGCGCCAGCGACAGCCATCCGGGTCGTGAATCGCGAGCCAGACTGCCTCCCAAGAGGTAGCGGAGAGGGTTCCTCCTCTGGCCTCCTTCCTGGCCGTATATGGCCGGGGCGTCACCGCACGCGCTCGAAGGGATAGCTGTGCTTGATGTGCTCGGCGTGATAGGACCCATGCGAATCCACGGCCATCAGCCCCTCGTATACGGCTTCGGGGACGCCGCGATAGCGGTACACGCCGCCCTCCTTTTACTCGATCTCGAGGACCTCATCGTCCGGGTCGTACCCCACGCTTTGGATGATGCTCGATTCGACACCCTCACGCTCCATCTATGCCCGAGTACGGGCGACCACACTATAAATACCCGAACCCCCAATCGACACCAGGCAGATGGAGCCCGTCGTGGTCATTGGCGGCGGCATCATCGGGACGAGCGTGGCGTATCACCTCACTCGTCGGGACCTGCCGGTCCACCTCGTCGAGAAGGACGCCCTGGGCGCCGGCACCTCATCGAAGTCGGTCGCGGTCTTCGTCTGGCACCAGGACGACCCGGATCCGGTCGAACACCGGATCAGGGAGCGCTCCTGGGAGACGTACGGGCCGCTGGTCGAGGCGGGGGAGCTCTCCTTCTCGGAGATCGGGTCCCTGCACCTGGCGTGGACGCGAGCAGACAGCCAGGCCCTCCGCGACATGCAGGCGGGGCTGCAGGACCTGGGAGTGACCGCCCGATGGGTCGAGCCACCCGAACTGGCGGAGTTCGGACTCGACCCGGATGGGTGCACCGGGGCCGTTCTGGTCCCGGACGACGGCTATCTCGACCCCGCCGAGGTCATCCAGTACTTCGCGAGCCGGGCGCGCGAGGCCGGGGCGGCCATCGAGACGGGCGTCGAGGTGACGGGGATCGAGACGCGGAACGGGGCGGTCGAGAGGGTTCTGACAACCGAGAGAGCCATCGAGAGTGGACGAGTTGTGAACGCTGCCGGCCCGTGGGCACCGGCCATCAACGACATGGTCGGACTGGAGCTGCAGCTACGACACACGCTCGGCCCCATCGTCGTCCTCCAGAGAGACGAGCCGTTCGCGTTCCCGTTCACGGTCCTGGGCGATGACGTCTACTTCCGGGAGGAGGCGAACATGCAGGCCTTCGGCGGCCGATACGACACCGACTACGAGACCGCGACCCGGCTGAACCCCGACGCCAACCTGAGCGTGGACCACCAGTTCTACCTGGACGTCGCCGCCCAGATCGACCGCCACGTGCCGGTCCTGGCTGACGCGGAGATCGTCTCCGACTGGGTGGGGGTTCGGACCGTGACGCCCGACCGCCGGCCGTACGTGGGCGAGACCGCAGTCAGCGGCTTCTATACCGCTGTCGGGATGAGCGGGCTGGGTGTGACGAGGGCACCGGCGGTCGGGGCCCTGCTTGCCCGGATGATCGACGGGACGGGGATCGATCCCGCCATCCGCGGGTGGTCGAGAGAGCACGACGGGACGGGCGATTGACCGGCAGCACGACGGGACGGGCGATCGACCGGCAGCACGACGGGACGGGCGATTGACCCGCATGAATCCGCGCGGTCGATACTGTTTACTCGTGGCGGGGCAAACGCACCGCCGGATGCAGACTCCGGCCGTCTACGACCTCCAGACGGAGAAGCTGGCCCACCCCGACGCCAGCACGTTCACGGTGGGCACCGACGCCGACGTGCGCACCCCCATCGCCGAACCGTGGGGGAACCGGGGTGGCATCGGCAATATCCAGCGATTGCTCGAGGACGTCGAGTCCCGCCACGCCCGCGTGTCCATCGAGCCGGATGGCGCCAGGATCGTTCCCGATGCGCCGACGGCGACGGTGTATATCGACAGCCATCGCGTCGAGGGCGACGGCCGACGACTCCGGTCGGGAGAGACCGTCGTCCTGGGGCGGGGGAAGTCCGATCTCTGGGAGGGATACCGGGTGCAGGTCTTCTTCTGATATCGGCCCGTGTGTGCTCGCCGTGTGGACGATGTGGTCAATGTCCCTCCTGGGTCTTCCGGTTTTTCGTGTCCGTTCCATCCACCCATCTTCCCCGCGTCTCTGGGGTGGTTCGTGACACCACCTCATGCCGCCAACAGGTTGAATACCGTCGTGTGGTGACTGCGGGTATGGCCCTCCCCCAGCACGACGGAAAGTTCGACTCGCCCGCCGTCCTGACCCCGGAGGCACATCTCTCTCACCGGTTCGGCGACGACCTCCCGGCGGTCCCGGACGGCCTCATCCTCACGTTTCAGGACGACCTATTCTCGTTCATCGCCCGGGAGGAAGGGGCGACCACGGTGGACCCTGATTCGGCCGCCTACACCCTGACCTGGCTCGAGGACACCGACCAGCGGGTCGGGGCGGTCGGGGAGTTCGGCATCGGCGCACCGGTCGCGGCAGCCCTCGTCGAGGAGTTTGCCACCCTGGGCACCGAGGTCTTCTGCATCCTTGGTGGGGCGGGGACGCTGCAGCCCGACGTGACGGGACGCGATGCCCTCGTGGTCGAGGCCGCCATCCGCGATGAGGGGACCTCGCATCACTACCTGGAGCCGGACCGACGCGTCGACGCGGACGAGAAATTGACGGAGCTCCTCGCCCGAGAGGCCGCTGGACTCGCGGAAACCGTCCATCGGGGCCCCACCTGGACGACCGATGCCATCTTCCGGGAGACCGAGGCCGAGATCAGGGACTACAGCGAGGCGGGGGTTCTGGCCGTCGAGATGGAGGCGGCCGCGGTCTTCGCCGTCGCTACCTATCGGAACCTGCACGCCGGAGCCCTCCTGGTGGCCTTCGATTCCCTCGCGGAGTCGGAGTGGGACGCCCGGGTGGACGATACGGAGCGCCGACTGGAGCGCTTCGTCCCGGCGGTCAGGGACGCTGTCGTGGACCGGCTTGAATCCCGGTGATACGCGGGCTGCCGGTTGGACACATTCGCCGCGATATTCGATCCGTCAGGGACCGCCGTCGTCGAGAATATCCGACACGGCCGACAGGGATCCCACCTCGTAGGTCGGGGTCACCGTAAGCGCCGCGTCGGACCGGTGTGGCCGCCTGACGAAGACGGAATCCATCCCTGCCCGGTCGGCGGCGCGGATGTCCGCCTCGCTGTCGCCGACCATCAGTGGAGCCGTCGCGCCCAGATCGGCCGCGGCCCGTTCGAGGTAATGCGGGGACGGCTTCTTCCGTTCCAGGCTCTCCACCGTCATCTCTCGACCGTAGAACGTATCGACGGATCCGCCCAGCCCATAGTGCTCCAGGATCGCCGCGACGGTGGCGTGCTGGTTGGAGCTCACGACCCCGACCGGAAGCGGCCGGTCGAGCACCGCCGTGACGTCATCGTAGAGTGGCTTTCGGCCGGCTCGTAGCTCCCGCGCCTGGACGAGCCAGGAGCGCCGGTCGCGGCGCTGCCAGAACGGGCCCGGGCCGATGTCGTACGTCGAGCACACCCGCTCGAGGCGCTCCGGGGTCACGCCGACCACCAGGGAATCGACGTCCTCGCCGGCCGGGTCGGGAACGCCCATATCCCGGAATGCCTCCACGACTGCACGCCGGAGCATCGCGCGGTCGGTGACCTCGGTGATGACCCCGTCGTTGTCCAGCAGGAGTGCGTCGTAGCCCATCGGGGGTGACGGGGGTAGGTGGCCGCCGAGGAAAACGGTTACGTGGGGGGACCGTACGCCAGTCGCCGCGAGGGTTTTTATACCAGGACCGGTCCACCTCGGTGCGTGTACTGACCACGGGCCTGCGCCGGTTCGCGGTTGTGCGGCCACCCGACGCAGGGCGGACCGGTCGCCTGTTCGCCCCTTCCCGTCAAGCGCATTGGAGCCCAGCGGCAGTCCGGAACGCTCCGTGCTTGCGATCCCGGCGGCCTGTCCGGCGATTACGGCCGGACGAGACGCCCGGAATCCGCGGCGTATTCGACGAACTCCTCGAAGACCGGCGCCCGGGTCACCGTTTCCCCATCGCCGACGACCACGACCTTCCGCTTCGCCCGGGTCACGGCCACGTTGAACCGGCGCTCCTCCGCGAGGAAGCCGATCTCGCCGCGCTTGTTGCTCCGGACGAGCGAGACGAGGACGACCTCCTTCTCGCGACCCTGGAACCCGTCGACGGTATCGACCTCGAGGCCTTCGCGATCCAGTTCCGACGACAGACGGTCGACCTGGTCGTCGTACGGCGAGATCACGGCGATATCCCTCGGATCGACACCTGCCTCGAGCAGCGATTCGGCCAGGGTCTTCACGATGGTGGCCTCCCCGGGGTTTTCGCGGGATGTCGACCCCGAACGCTGTCGCTCCGGCGCGTCCAGGTCGGCGGTGTCAACGAACACCAGCGGAGCACCCGGATCCAGGATGTCCGGTGGAGAAAGTGTCGTCGGATCGATAGCGAGGTCCGAGAGCGTATGGGCTGTGACGGACGGAGCGGCTTCGAGCTCCCCGTCGTAGAACCGCTCGCTCGAGAAGCCCATGATGGTCTCGTGCATGCGATACTGGACCCGAAGCATGTCACGGATCCGGGGATGGCGCTCCGCCAGGCGCTCGAAGAGCGTCTCCCGGAGCCCCTCGCGGGCTGCCTCCTCGCTCTGGACCGTCGGCGGGAGCTGTCGGTGGTCGCCGGCCATCACCACCCGGTCGGCGTGGGTGATCGGGATGAGGCAGGATGGCTCGGTGGCCTGGGTGGCCTCGTCGATCACCAGGAGATCGAACTGTGCTCCCTCCAGAAGGTCGCTGCCCGCCGTCGAGTTCGTCGTGCACACCACCTCTGCCTCCTCGATCACCTCGGCGAGGGCCTCCTGCTCGAGGCGATCCGCCTCCTCGAACAGCTCGTCGGCTTCCTCCTGGAGCCGGAGCCACTCGGCCATCTCCCGCATCTTCTCCGGCGGGACGCCACGGGCTCCCCGGCCCTCCTCGGCCAGGGACCTGATGCGCTCGTCCGAGAGGCCCCGTCGCCACCGGCCGGATGGGTGCGTGTACTGTTCCTGCTCGTCCAGGAGGTCGAAGGCCTCCTCACGGAGCTCCGACCGGCGCTGGTATTTCGGGTGCCCCGCAAGGCGCGAGTCGAGGGTGTGCTCGCGCAGTGTGGGCGTGACCCTCGCGGGATGGCCCACCCGAACAGCGTCCACGCCCCGCTCGATGAGGAACTCGAGCAGTGTGTCCACCGCCGTGTTCGATGCCGCTGTCGCGAGGACGGATTCACCTCGGTCGACCGCCTGCTCGATCACCTCGACCGCGGTCGTCGTCTTCCCGGTGCCGGGCGGGCCGTGGATCAGGTGGAAGCGCTCCGCCCCCAGTGCCCGTCGGACCGCGGTCCGCTGGGAGTCGTTCAGCGACTCGTTGTGCCACGTCTCGATCTGGGCGGGCTCGGGTGGAGCTGGCTCCTCGACACCGACGAGCACGTCTCGCAGCGCCGCGAGCGGGCCATCGGCATCCGGGAGCTGCTTGAGGGCGTCCTGCATCCGCCGGAAGGTGATGTCGTTCACGTAGAGGTCGACCCGGAGCCCGTCGTCGAACACGAATCCCGGCGGTCGGCCGTCGAATGCGACGGTGATGGAGTACCGGGTCTGCTCCGCGACCGTCCCAGTCGGGTTGTCGTCGCGGAGCGGGTCCTGCTTCGAGACCATGACCAGATCCCCCACGCCGATCTCGGTCTCCGGGAGCGCCTCGCTCCGTCGCTCCCTGAGGAACTTCACCAGATAGCCGCCGAGTCCCTCCCCTTCGTCCCGACCCCGCATGTGCAGCAACGCGCGTCCCTTCGCCTCTCGCTCTCGACCGGACAGCGACCGGATCTCCGATTCGTGCCGCTCCATCTCGGCCTGCCGCTCGAGTTCGACGAGTTCCCTGTAGCGGTCGACGTACGACCTGGCCGTTTCGGTGGCTTCGTCCAGCCGCCTGACACGAACCGTCGAGGTGCCGACCGTCCCGCCGTCCATCTCCCGGACGACGGCATCGACGACGCCGTCGTCGAGTGCCACCGTCGCCGCGTCGCCGTCGATCTCGATCTCCCCGATGGCGTCGGGGGCGATGCCGCACTCGTTGACGAAGGCCCCGACGATGTCCCCGGGACCTTCCCCGGAGAGTCCCTGCACGAGTACCGCCGTCATCGGGACGAAGGTACTGAATCAGGACACGTAAGCCCTGTCCGGGACGTGCTGGTCATTCACAACACTGGGGGTGGTTCGCCACCCCACGCGGGCGCGATTATAAGGGTACTTGGCGCCCTCGAAGGGTGTCGGGGCGCGCTGGAGGGGACAGGTGGTCCGTTGGCGGCTGCGGACCTGACGAGGGACGGACATATATTCCAGCCGACCGATTCCTGCAGCATGGACGCGACCGTCGTCATCACCGGCGGAGGGGCCGGACTTGGAGCCGCCATCGCGCGGACCCTGGCGCCCCGAGCGGATCCGCTCGTGTTGGGCGGACCAGACGTCGAAGCCCTCGTCGCCGTCGAGGAGTCCATCGCCGAGGTCGACGGTGAACTCGCGCTGGTTCGGGCGGATGCCCGCGACGAGTTCGACCTCGAGCGGTTGATGGAGACCGCAGCCCGGCGTGGGGAAGGGATCGACGTCCTCATCCCGGCCGCCGAGGTCCACCACGGGAGCGGCGGTTCGTCGATTGCATCCGCCTCGTATAGTGCGTTCGACGACACCTTCCGGACCAACGTCCGAGGGGTCTTCGCGGCCGTCCGGGAGGCCATCCCCCACTTCGCCGGCGAGGGGTGGATCCTGGTCCCCGTAGCACCGCGGTCGGGTGCGGTCGAGCGGGCCGCAGGCACGTATCGCGCCTCGAAGCACGCCGTCCGGGGGCTCATCGAGACCCTCGCTACCGACCTGGATCACTCGGTGGTGGGAATCGACCACGGCGTTCCGGTCCCCTCACACGCCGAGGAGGCCGAGCTGGACGACGCTGCCGGGCTCTTTGCGCAAGCCCTGGAGTACGACGGGGAGGCG
>JBDGRH010000272.1:0-18991 GCA_042218225.1 Halodesulfurarchaeum sp.
GGGACCTCCCTTCGGTCGGCCCCACGCCCCCGGCCCCTTTCGAATTCCCACCCGAACCAGATCTTCCACCACTAGAAATATCGGCCGGTCGCGCCCCCGACTCCCTGGCGGATCGAAAGGGCGAGGCCGGCTCGGGGAACCCCGGCGACGTAAGGACCGCAACGGAACGAGCTACGCGAGTGGAGTGAGGACCGCAATGAGTCGCGGGACCCGCGCCGGCAGAGGGCTTTCAACTCGTGGCGTTCGGTGTTATTGCGTTCTCTGCAGCCGGCCGAGGGCGTTCAATGCGTGGCGGTGACGACTGTATTCGTTGCTGCAAACGGCCAAGGGCATTCACTAGCCAACAGTCACAGTCGACGAGTCTCAACTGACGACGGGAAGCAGTCAACCCCCAGTTCCCCCACCCTCCGAGAGTACTCATCCCATACACACAATACAACCCCACACACTGAACGAACCGATCGCACCTTCAAAGAGGGCGACGAACCAACCGGGCTACCCCCAGACCTCCTCAGCAACGTCCTCCAGCCCCACGTCGGCCAGGGTCTCTCGCTTCGGCTTGCCGGTCTTCTCGTCCCAGCCGTTGAGGCGGTACACCTCCCGGACCATCCACTCGAGGTGGTCCGCCATCGCGTGGCCGGCCCCGATCCCCGAGGGCGGCTCCTCGACGATCCGCTCCGGGACGTCGAGGTCGTCGGCGGCCTCCAACCCGTGCTTGGCATTGAACGCCCGCTCGTAATGCACGGCACGCTCTCCCACCTCCCGTGCGTCCTCCGGGGTGAACTCCCACCCGGTCACCGCGGAGACCGCCCGGGCCGAGTACTCGACCTGCCCGGGCACGCCCCACGTCGAGAACCAGCACGTCCCGATGGTGTCGTCCCAGTACTTCACGGGCCACGTGTCCACCACCTCCTGGGGCTTCGATTCCCAGTCCAGGGGGTCCTGGTAGTCCGGGTATCCGGCATCGACCGGCGCGGCCCAGGCATCGGCCCCGGGCGCTGGCCAGCCGGCCCCGCCGCCGACGATCTGGCCGAGCATGATGCCCCAGGCGGCGCGCCAGTCGTGGAGGTTCATCCCGGCACCCTTCACGTGAACGGCGCGGTCTGGCGCGTCGTAGCCGATCCACTCCGCGGTCCGCTTTGGTCCCCGTGCGAGTACCTCTCCGAGAGTCCCCTCGCGATGGGCCGCACGCTCGATCAGATCAGCCACGAGCTCGGGGTCGCCCCACTCGAGCGCGATCCCGTCGGTGTCCTCCTCGTCGATCAACCCCTCCTGGAAGGCCTCGATCGCCACCGCGATGGACGTCCCGATGGTGCTGGATTCGAAGCCCAGGCGGTCGCATTTGTCCGTCAGGTAGTGCACCCACTCCGTGTCGTACACCCCCGCGATGGACGCCCCGCCCTCAAGGTTCTCGCCGCCGCCCGACGTCGTGGCCACGTAGCCCTCGTTCGGTCCGGCGACGTACTCGAAGTCGTACGAGCAGGCGATCGGGCACCCGAAACAGGGCTTGGGCCGGATGTCGTGATCGGCCATGCCCTGCCCCCACTCGTGGTCCACGTCCGGGACCTCGAGCATGTTCTTCGCGGTGGTGATCGAGTTCGACTTGGCGTACTCGTACTCGTCGTTGGGGATGCCCCCGTTCTGCAGGCCCAGGACCACGTCCGATTCCTCCAGACTGTCCGTCCACTCCCGGGCGACCTCGCGAAGGGCATCCCTGTCGGCCACCGGAATCTCCCCAGTTCCCCGGACCGCGATGGCCTTCAGCCGCTTCGAACCCATGATGGCCCCGACCCCGGAGTGCGAGAAGGAGTGGTTCTCGTCGTTTTCGATGAGTGCGCCGTCGCACTCGTGCTCGCCGGCGGGGCCGATCGCCGCCACGCTCACCTCCCCCGGGTGCTCGCCGGGGAACCCGAGCTCCTCGGCCACCATTCGCTCCGTCTGGTGCGTGTCCAACCCCAGTTGCTCCCCGGCCGATCGCAACTCCACCTCCCCATCGTCGATCCACAGCGTCGACCACTCCTCGGCCACCCCGCGGAGGATCACGCCGTCGTAGCCCGCCTTCTTGAGTCGGGGACCGAACCACCCGTGGGAGTGCGAGCGCCCAGCGGTGAAGCCCGTGTCCGCGTTCAGCGTGGTGATGGTCGCGTTCGTCGGTGCCGGGAGCTCCTCGATGCCGGTCAGCGGCCCAGTGAGCAGTATCAATGGATTCTCCGGGCCCAGTGGGTCGATCCCGGGGTCGATCATGTCGTCCAGAAGCGTCAACCCGAGGGGGAACTGGCCGACGTAGCGCTCGAGCATCTCCTCCGCTGGCAGTGGCCGCTCCGCCACCTCACCCCCCGACAGGTCCACCTCGAGGATGGCACCCTGATATCCACCTTGTGGCATGGTAGCACAGGGTAACCTATCCGTGCCACGGGCGAGAGCGTACGCCCTCTATACAGAGGGGGCACAGACCGACTGGGCGACACGCGGGCTCACCACCCGGTTTGGAGGGGAGGAGAGAGCAATTCCGGGATGTGGGCCCTGCGCCTCACAGCGTCACGCCGAGGGACTCCGCCACCGTCGAGACCGACTTCACGTCGTAGAACTGTGCATTCCGATAGGGCTTCTGTGCGTCCGAGAGGGCTGTCGAGGCCTCCTCAGTCTTCCCCTCGAGCATCAGCTCTGCCCCAGTCGCTTTGCCCGTCGCCGCCTCCGACATGAACTTGCACCGCTGCTCGGCATCGTAACATGTGGAGGCCACATCGCTCAGACCCCGCTCCCGTGCCCGGCCCTTCGCGTCTGCGAAGTCCACCCTGGCGGCCGAGAACCCCCCGGCCGCCACCGCCATCTCCCGGAGGGCGTCCGCCCACCGCGTTTCGTCGATGGCAGTCTGCCCGGAGCGGTATCGGGGGGCTGCCAGGTCGTGATTCGCCTCCCCAGCCCGGTACAGGAGGAGGATCTGCCGGGCTTGTGCCCTCTGAAGGTCGCTTCGGACCGACTCGAGGCGGGATTTGAGCTGCTGATTCGCATCCTCGAGTGATTCGACCTTCGTCTCCAGCGAGGACTGCTTTGCCTGGAGATCGCTGATTCTGGTCTGCAGTCGGTTGATGCGCTCCTCGAGATCCGATAGTTGCTGGCGGAGTTGGGCCTTATCCGAGCGTAGATCGTCGATCGTGTTCTCCAGGCTGTGTATGCGAGCCTCTTTCTGTCGGAGTTGTTCCGTCGTCAGTACCTCGTATCCCGCACACCCGGCGAGGATTGCGCTCAGACCTACCGCCCCACCTGTCAGGAGCTGCCGGCGCCTCATATCGCCCCATGACAGAATGCGTCGGGTTAATCTTTGCGCCGTGGTACCACCCCGAAACGAAACCGGACGTGCCAGGGACCCCGACGTCCGATAGCCGTGTCCCGGGGCACTCCAGATGTCTCCACGCCCTCGAAACCTGTCTCGAGATATCTGAGAAGACCGTTACGCCCTCTCCGAACAGAGGCCAGCGGGTTGTATCCTCACTCGGCGTTTCGCGTCCCCGCATCGACCCCGCCGAAGCCGCCCTCACCTTCCTCGATTGGCTCACTCTGCCAGTAGGGATGCGTGTCCACCTCCCGAAAACAGGAGGCGCCTTGGTCTCCCTCCACCCGGTATTCCTCCGGGGTCTCGCGGCGACACACTTCTCGGGCCTCCGGACACCGGGTATGGAAGCGGCATCCCGACGGGGGGTCCCTCGGAGAGGGCACGTCCCCGCTCAAGGCCTGTATCTCCCGGTCGGCCTCCGCCGGACTCGCCCGTGGCACCGACTCCAGAAGCGCTTTTGTATAGGGATGGGCGGGGTCCCCGAAGATGCGTTCGACCGGTCCGCGCTCGACGATCTCCCCCAGATACATGACGGCGACCCGGTCCACGATGTAGCGGACGACCGCCAGGTCGTGAGCGATGAAGAGGTAGGTCAGATCGAATTCCGATTGAAGCTCGTCGAGCAGATTGAGAATCTGTGCCTGCACGGACACGTCGAGGGCAGAAACCGGCTCGTCCAGGACGAGGAAGTCAGGTTCGAGTGCCAGGGCCCTGGCGATGGCGATGCGCTGTTGCTGTCCGCCGGAGAACTCGTGTGGATATCGGTCCACGTATGCTGCCGATAACCCAACCCGCTCGAGGAGCGAGGCGGCCCGCTCCCTACGTTCCTCCTTCGTGGCAATACCGTGAATCTCGAGTGGCTCCCGGATGATCGCCCCGGCAGTCATCCGGGGATCGAGGCTGGAGAACGGGTCCTGAAAGACGATACCCGCGCGTCGTCGGAACGACGTGAGGTCGTCCGCCTGGAAGACATCCATCCCATCGAACTCCACCGAGCCCGCCGTCGCCTCACGAAGGGCCAATACGGTCTCTCCGGTTGTGGACTTCCCGCAGCCGGATTCTCCCACGAGCCCGAGCGTCTCCCCCTCGTCGATCTCGAACCCGATGTCGTCGACGGCCCTGACGGCCCGTGCTTCCTGGCCCAGTAACGTGTCGATGACGGTATCGCGCTCCCAGTAATACTTCTTCAGCCCATCGACGGCCAGAAGGGGGTCCGTCATCGCTGTTCATCCCCCGACTTGTCGAAATACCCCGCTGGGAGGGGTTCACTCTCCTGGTAGTCCTGGACTGCGAGGTAACACCGTGTCGTGTGTCCTTCATCGCGCTGTGACCCCACCCTCCCCCTCTCACGCTGGTCACCTGACTCCCCGGACTCCACCACCCGACCGCTCTCGACGTCGAATCGGGGGGGTTTCTCCAGACATTGCTGCATCGCCTTCGGGCATCGGTCCGCGAAGTAACATCGGTCCTCCATCTCCTCGTCGATCAGGCTCGGAACGTTCCCCTCTATGGGCGAGAGCCGAGCCTCGGGGTCGTCCAGATCCGGGATGCTCCCGAGGAGGCCACTTGTATAGGGGTGGACCGCGGACGCGAAGATATCCTCGAGTGTGCCCTTCTCGATGATCTCCCCGGCATACATCACCCCCACTGTGTCACTCATCTGAGAGATAACACCCAGGTCGTGGGTGATGAGCACGATGCTCATTTCCTCGGTCGACTGCAGATCCTTGAGTAGCGAGAGGATTTGAGCCTGGATGGTGACATCAAGGGCGGTCGTGGGCTCGTCCGCGATGAGGAGGGACGGCTCGCCCGCAAGGGCCTGTGCGATCATGGCCCGTTGTAACATCCCCCCGGAGAACTGATGGGGGTATTCGTCTGCTCTGGCGACTGGATCTGGAATACCGACCTGCTCGAGCAGTTCGACCGCACGATCGAGACTGTCGGGGCTAATATAGTCCCGACCGGGGACCACCGTGTCAAAGATGAGCGATCCCAGTCCATAGCCATCCGTCCGGGCAGAGACCGACCGTGGGTTGGCTCGAGCCTGACGCTGCACCTCCACTGCCTCCGCGATCTGCTTGCCCACCTTCACTGACGGGTTGAAGCTGCTCATCGGGTCTTGAAAGATCATGCTGAATGCAGTTCCCCGGAGTGTACGACGGGTCCCTTCCGAGAGCGAACGGAGGTCGACGAACTCACCGTCGACGGCATCCGGATCGTCGACCGACCCTGCCAACTCTGGTGCCCTGTACCAGATCTGCCCGTCCGTGATCCGCCCCGGGGTCTCGACGAGATCCATCAACGAGAGGGCGGTGACCGATTTCCCCGCCCCTGATTCCCCCACGAGCCCGTACACCTCCCCCTCCGTGACGGTGAAGCTTACGTCCTCGACGGCGTTCACCTGTCCCTCCTCGGTGAAGAAGCGGGTCGTCAATCCACGGACCCGGAGAAGGTCCCTGGACATTCACCCAGCCCCCTCTCCCTCGATTCCCGGATCGAGGGCATCCCGTAGCCAATCACCGATGAGGTTGATGCCGATGACGGTGAGAACGATGGCAATCCCGGGAAGGGTGGCCACCCACCACGCCGTGGCAAGGTAATCTCGTCCCTGGGCGATGTCGAATCCCCAGGACAGCGTGGTTCCCGAGAACCCGAGGAACGCCAGGGACGTCGAGAGGATGATCATCGAGGCGACCTGCACCGTCCCGAGGACCAGGATGGGGGTAAACGCGTTCGGAAGGACATGCTTCCGGAGGACGTACCCCTCGGACGCTCCAACGCTTTTCGCGGCCTTGACGTACTCCTCGTTGGCGATGGATCGGGCCTCTCCTCTGGCGACGCGGGCGAACCACACCCACCTGACGAGGCCGACGACCACGACCACAGTCCCGGGGAGGATGAACGTCGCAGGCATCGTCGAGGGAGCGAGCCCCAGGACGACCCATGGATCGGGGATGGGGACCGCGGCACGCCCGACGAGTCCGATAAGTGCGATCGCCAGAACCAGCGAGGGAAACGCCAGCATGACATCCGCGGATCGCATCAGCACGTCGTCGAGACGGCCACCGAAATAGCCGGCGACGAACCCGACCGGAACCCCGATCGATATCGCCACCACGGTGCCGAGAATGCCGACCAAGATTGAGGTGCGGGCACCATAGATGATGCGGGAGAACATGCCGCGGCCGAGCGGGTCAGTCCCGAGCGGATAGTTCAAGGTTGCGTGGGTATAGACCTTCTCGGAGACGATCTGGAGTGACCCATTGACCATCTTCGAGGTCGTCGTGACCTGGACCTTGCTAAAGCCCAGCGGCGGGAGCAGCTTCTTCTGAAGGTGCTGTGCGGTGGGGTCGTGCGGGGCGATGAAGGGGGCGAACACAGCCAGAAACACCATGACCGCGAGGAGAATCACCCCGAGCTTGGCGAGCCAGCTCCGCCGGAACTCCGTCCGGAGGTTTCGGAGTGTCCGGGGCGATATCATCCGACGACCTCCGATCTGACGAATATCATTTCCGGACCCCCGATCCGTACATTCCGGACCGTCCGGGTCTCATTCCGTAACCACCCGTGGATCCACGTAGGCGTGGAGTGCGTCGACCACGATGTTGATGATCACGAACCCGGTCCCGATCACGATGAGACACCCCTGGATCATCATCCAGTCCCGTTTGTAGATCGAATTGACGAGCAACGTGCCGAGCCCCGGCCAGTCGAAGACGGCCTCGGTGATCACCGCGCCGCCGATCAGGAGTCCGAGTTGGAGTCCCAGGATGGTGATGATCGGGATGAGTGTGTTCTTGAGCGCGTGCCGGTATCGAACGAGTGTTTCCGGGAGTCCTTTCGCCCTGAGCGCACGAACGTACTGTTTTCCCAGTTCATCGAGCATCCCGCTCCTGGTCAGCCGGGTGATCAAGGCGGTGAAATAGGTCCCGAGGGTGATCGCGGGCAACACGATATGAGAGAGCCATCGCAGAAGCCATACCGGCTGCCCGGATATCGCCAGCCGAACCGCGTCGGTAAAAAGGACGGATTTCCCTTGCAGGGTCGCCACACCACTCGTCGGAAACAGGCCAAACACTACCGAGAAGACGAGAACGAGCATGAGTCCTAGCCAAAAGTTCGGCGTACTGATCCCCAAAAGGGAGAAGGTGGTCGCTCCGTAGTCGGCAGGTTCGTGGCGATTCGTCGCACTGACCACCCCCAACGGGATGGAAAGAGAGATGGCAACGATCGTCGCTGCGACCGCAAGCTCGATGCTGACGGGGAGCCGTGAGAACACCTGCTGGCTGACGCTCGTCCCGGAGATATACGAACGGCCCATGTCGAGGTGGAGGAGGTTCCAGAGGTAATCGGCATATTGGACGTAGATGGGCTGGTTCAGCCCCAGTTCCCGGGCGATCTGTCGTCGAAGCTCCTGGCTCGCCTCCAGTGGAACCATGAACGTGATTGGGCTCCCTGGAGTGGCGAAGCGGAGAAAGAAGACCACGGTAACGACCCCCCAGATCACGATCAACCCGTGAAGGCTTCGCTTGAACAGGAACCGACCGAAGCCCATTATGACTCCGCCGGCGTGATGGCGTACGCGTCGATCCGTTCGTCCCGACGGGCTTTCCAGTTTATACGGGAGCTCGCCCCATAGACGCTGTATTGCCGGTTGAGGAAAATCCACGTCGCCTGGTCGTGACAGAACGCGTTTGCCTCTTCGAGGAGCTGCCGCCGTTCGTCACCCGTCGTGTTCTGAGCTTGCTTGATCAGCGAATCGAGATGGTCGTTCTTGAATGACGTCAGGACGCCGTCGCTAGTGAGTGTCGGGATGATGGTGCGGGCAGCATCCATCTGCGCGTTCCCCCAGCCGATGAGATAGAAGTGCGGACTCGTCGTGATGTCGCCATCGACCAGTTCTTGGGCGAGTGCCCCGAACTCGCGCTGTTTCACCTCCGCGGAGACGTTGTCGAGCTGATCGATCATGTTCACCACCGCCTGCGCGATCTGGATGTCCTTCAGATAGCGCCCGACGGGCGTGTGCAAGGTGATAGAGACCCCAGCGTGACCACTCTCCTCCACGAGCTGTTGGGCCCGCTCCTGGTCATAGGGATACATCTGGACGTTCTGGTTGTACCCGAAGAACCCCTCGAGCGTCGGTTGGCTCGTCTCGTCCCCAAGCCCGCTCAGGACGTTCTTGATGATACTGCGGAGGTCCACGGCGTAATTCATCGCCTTCCTGAACTGCTGGGAGGAGAAGGGTTCGACGTCCGTCCGCATCGCATTATAAATGATGCGGGTACTCGGCACGGCGTCGATCCGGGCGTTGCCAGCATTCCGGACACGAGGGACGGACTGGGGCGGGACGTTGACGATGATGTCGGTTTCCCCCTCGACCAGCTGGTTGACCCGGACACTGGGCTCCTTCGCGGCCTGGAATGTCAGCTCGGTGACGGCCGCCGGCTCCTGCCAGTAGTCGTCATAGTTGGTGAACACCACACGGACGTTCGCCTCGTACTCGGAGAGCTCGAAGGGGCCGGTTCCGTTGATATTCTTCGCGATGTAACTCTTCTGGTGGTTCTGCACCCACTGCTTCTCCATCACCTGGCCGTTGTTCGGAATCTGCGCGATGAGGATCGGATTGAGGCCATCGGAGATGAGGTCGACGGCCCGCTCACCGTCGACTACCTCCGCACCTGTAACGCCGGCGAGCTGGGAGGCCTGGGGACTTTTGAACCCCACTTTCGGGTCCACGATGCGGTTGATAGAGTACGCGACGTCCTCCGGGGTGAGGGCATTTCCGGTCTTGTGGAATGTCGGACCGTCCCGTATCTGGAACCGAACTCGTCCCGGTTCGATGCGCTCCCATCCCGTGGCGAGTGATTTCTCGATCTTCCCCTTCCGGTCCCGACGTAGCAGCGATTCGTACGCCTGCATCATCACGATGTCCGTCGGGATGGACCGGTTATCGTGTGGATCCAGCGTGGTGGGCATCTGGCCCTGTGTGATCGACACCGGGAACTCCCCTGTGGGCTGTTCCGTCGTCGTTTCCGTCTCTGTTTGGGTTTTCGTCGGAGTGTCGGTCGCTGTTTGTGTCTCAGTTGCTGTCGCCTCTCCCCCGCCGCCGGCGCACCCCGCCAGTAACGACGCTGCACCGACACCACCAACCGCTGTCAGGAAGCTCCGCCGGGAGGCGGTGCTCGAAAATGAGTCCTCCGCCATTACGCGAAACACAAATCGCCCTCCCCTGTAAAAATGTTTTCCACCCGACAATCTTGGCAGGGTTCGACAGGATCACCCGACGACCTTCACCGCCGACGGGGACTCTCGCGTTCCACGTTGCAGACTGCGACCATCATCCCCGACGTCCGTCTACACACCCGTCCCCGGAGGTGGTCTTCATCGACGGTCCGAGTAGAGACAGAGAGTTTGACGATCTACGCACAGGTGCCGTGGGAGCGGGATGTCGGAGAACGCGAAGATCCTCACCACCTGCTGCCCCGCCGGTTCGAAGTGATGCTGGCCTTCCAGGTATCGAAGCGGGGTCTCCGGCAACTGGAACTCACCTGACCACCATCCCTCCCGAGCCTGGACCCGGGAACCGAGGTGCTCGTCGCCACCGCGTGGCGATCACCCCGCCCGAATCCACGCCACCGTTTCCCCGGGTCGACACACCCCGTCCTCGCCCACGACGATCTCGTCGAGCACTCCGGCGATCGGGGCCGGGACGTCGATATCCACCTTCTCCACCTGGATCGTGCACAGCGTCGCCCCCTGCTCGACACGGTCGCCCTCGCTAGCGAACCAGTCAACAACGACCGCCTCCTCCTCGTCCGTGTCCTCGGGCCACACCTCGTCGACGGTGACGGCGACCCGCTCCTCGTTCATGCTGGATACCGCCGTTCCGGGCTCATGTCCGCACGTCGCGCACCGCCTCGGCGATATCCTCGCTCCCGGGCAAGACCGCGTTCTCGAGCGGCCGGGCGTAGGGGATCGGGACGTCCGGCAGGGCCAGGCGCTCCACGGACTCGAGGTCCGCGAGGGCCTCCTCCGCGACCCGGGCCGTCACCTCCCCGGTCACCCCGAAGGACCGGTAATCCTCGTCGACGACCACCAGATTGCCGGTCTTCGCCACCGAGTCGAGTACCGTCTCGGTATCGAGGGGAACCAGCGTCCGGAGGTCGATCACCTCCGCGTCGATGCCCTCGTCGGCGAGGTCGGCCGCGGCGTCCATCGCCCGGTGGACGTGGAGGCCAAGCGTCACGATCGAGACGTCACTCCCTTCGCGCTTCACGTCGGCCTCCCCGAAGGGGATGGTGTAGTCCGTGTCGGGAACCACCATCTTCGGGCCGTCGGGTGCGGGCATCCAGCCCAGGCCCATGAGCCGCTTGTGGAACATGTACACGACGGGGTCGTCATCCCGGATAGCGTTGTGCATCAGTCCCTTGGCGTCGTAGGCCGTGCTGGGCACGACCACCTTCCAACCGGGCAGATGGGCGAAGGTCCCATAGAGGGTCTGAGAGTGCTGGGCGGCGTCGTTGTAGGTGCCACCCACCGCGGTCATGAGCGTCATCGGGACGCTCACGCTCCCACCGCTCATGTAGGTGTTCTTCGCCATGTTGTTGTACAGCTGATCCATCGCGACGCCGAAGAAGTCGACGAACATCAACTCGACGACGGGGCGCATCCCCTCCATCGCCGCGCCCACGCCCGCCCCGATGAAGGCGGTCTCGGAGATGGGCACGTCCATCACCCGGTCGTACCCGAACTCGTCGCGGAGCCCGGTCGTGCTGTCGAAGATCCCCTCGTAGTCGGCGACGTCCTCGCCCATCACGAACACGTCCTCGTCCTCGCGCATCTCGTGGGCGATGGCCGACACCATCGCCCGGCTCATCGTCATGGTCTCGGTGGCAGCCTCGGCCTCCGCCATCACAGCTCACCTCCCGGAACCGCGGGTTCGGTGTCGGTCACGCCCGAGGGCGGGTTCGTGAAGACGTCCTCGGTGGCCGTCTCGGGATCGGGTTTCGGCTGGTCTTTCGCCCAGGAAATCGCCTCGTCCACCCGCTCGTGGGCCGCCTCGCGGATCGACTCCCGCCGCGCCGAATCGATCCCGTGGGCGTCCATCTCCGCCGCCAGGCGTTCGATAGAATCGCGCGCTTGGGCGGCTTCTTTGTCCTCGTCGGACCGGTACACCTCCGGATCACCCATGAAGTGTCCCATCCGCCGGTGGACTTGAACCTCGAGTAGCGTTGGGCCGTTCCGATCTCGCGCCCGTCCGACGGCCTCCCGCGCGGCGTCGTAGATCTCGAGGACGTCGTCCACGTCCACCCGCACGCCGGGCATGTCGTGGCCGGCGGCCCGCTGCGCACCGTTCGTCACGTCCGTCACCCGCTCCTTCGGCATGCTGATCGCCCAGTCGTTATCCTCCACCACGAACACCACCGGCAGGTCGCGCACGCTCGCCAGATTGAGCGATTCGAGGAACGCACCCTGGTCGATCGCTCCCTCCCCGAGGAACGCCACGGCGACCGCGTCTGTCCCCCGCTTCTTCGCCGCGAGGCCCGCCCCGACCGCCGGCGGGACCCCCTGGGCGATGATGCCACTGCAGGCGAAGTTGACGTCCGGGTCGAAGAGGTGCATGTGCCCACCTTTGCCCCGGCAAAGGCCCGTCTCCCGGCCGAAGATCTCGGCCGTCATCCGCTTCAGATCGACCCCCTTGGCGATGGCCACGTGATGGGGGCGATGCGGCGCGGTGACCGTATCGTCGTCCCGGAGGTGTGCCACAACCCCGGCAGCCGAGGCCTCGTGGCCAGCCGCGAGGTGCAGCTCCCCCGGGATCGGTCCCGCGGAGATGTCGAACTGGGGCTGCTTGCCCTCGAGGTACTCCTCCTGGAGTCGCTCCTCGTAGTATCGTGCCGTTACCATCCACTCGTACAGCTGTTCGAGTTGTTCGCCACTTGGCATGGGGCCCTCCCCAATGTGGGTGGTTCGCATACTCACAGCATAAAGGTTGCAGGTGGGCAAACCGGCCCGGGGCGGGTGGGCACATCGGCCCAGGGGCAGGTGGGCAACCCGGGTCTGGGGCCAGATGGCCAAACTGGGCCAAGGGGTGGACAAACCGGGTCCGGGACCAGATGGCCAAACTGGGCCAAGGGGTGGACAAACCGGGTCTGGGGCCAGATGGCCAAACTGGGCCAAGGGGTGGACAAACCGGGTCAGAGGCCTGAGGGCAAAACCGGGGCGGAGGCGGGTGGACAAACCGGGTCGGGTTGATAGATCTATAAACCGGTCGCCAACGGGTGAGGACGGGTCGATGTGGACGGCCGGTATCAACCCCCCTCCCCAGCCGAGAGGAGTGATGGACGGCAATCAGGTCATTTAATATGGGTGTGCGAATTGCCACCACCATGAATGGGCGCGGGCGAACCCGAGCGCGGTGGGTGCTCGGGGTGGCGATCGTGGGCCTCGGAGTGGTGCTGACGGCCGCACACGTCCTCCACGGGTTCGCGGACCATCCCCTTCTCGTCCAGGTATTCGGCGTCGGCATCCCGCTTGGCCTCTCCCTCGCCCTCGTCGGGGCGGGAGTCTGGCTCGTCGTCGCCGACATCCCCACCGAACGGGCCGTCCTCATGGGCATCTGGGGGTTGGTCGCCGCCGGGTGGATGTCGGTCGTCGGGGCGGGGGCGATCCTCTATCAGGCGTTCGCGGCGACGCATCTCCCCCACATCTGGTTCTATCTGGCCACGTTCGTGGCCTACGGGGCGCTTCCGGGGCTCATCGGCGGGTGGTACGACGGGAAGCGGCACCTGGAGACCCGCCTCCTCCGGGACCGCGAGCAGGAGCTTCGGACCTACAAGCAGGCCGTAGAGCACGCCGGACACGGCGTCATGATCTCGGACCTGGATCGCACCATCAGCTTCGTGAACTCCGCGTTCACGGAGCAGACCGGCTACGGATCCGACATCGTTGGAGAGCGGAGCGAAGTCCTGAATCCCACCGAGGGCGGCGAGCCCGTCGCCGACGACATCTGGGAGCGTGTCATGAGCGGGAAAGTCTGGGAAGGAGAGGTACAACTAGAAACGGACGACGGGGACCGGATCCCGGTGTATCAGACCGCCGCCCCGGTTCTCGATGCGGACGGCCACGTCGAGGCCGTCGTCACCATCACCCGGGACATCTCCGAGCGGAAACGTCGGGAGCGCGAACTCGAGCGGTACCGGACCATCATCGAGGCGCTCGGCGATCCGGTGTATACCCTCGACGCCGAGGGCCGATTCACATACGTCAACGAGGCCTTCCTCGAGGCGGCGGGATACAGCGAGGACGAGCTCCTCGGCTCGGACGTCTCGATTCTCATGACCGAGGAGGACATCCAGCGGGGGAACGAGATCATCCAGGAACTCCTCCAGGCAGATACGGAGACGAAGGCGACCTTCGAGATGACGGTCGAGACGGGCTCCGGCGAGACAAGTCCAACGGAGAATCACGTCGCCCTCCTCCCGGCCGAGGAAGGATTCAGAGGCACCGCCGGCGTCATCCGGGACATCTCGGAGCGAAAGGAGCGCGAGCGGCGCCTCGAGGCCCAGCGCGACCGGTTCGCCGCCCTGTTCGAGAACATCCCCGAGCCGGCGGTGGTCGTCGAGTTCCGGGATGGAGCCCCGATCGTCCGGGAGACGAACTCCGCCTTCGAGGCGATCTTCGGGTACGACGAGTCCGAGGTCGTGGGCGAGGATCTCGATGCATACATCTTGCCTCCCGGATCGGACACCGACACCCCGGCTGACTCCCCGACCGATCCCGATGCCGATCCGGACGAGCTGAACGCGCAACTCGCCTCCGGCGAGAGCGTCCAGCGGGACGTGCGACGGCTGACCGAGGATGGCATCAGGGACTTTCGACTCCACGGCGTCCCGCTCCACCGCAACGGGGATCGCGTCGAGGGCTACGCCATCTACGAGGACATCACCGCCAGGAAGGAGCGCGAGCGGACCCTGACCAGGCTGCACGACGCCGCCACGGAGATCATGGCCTGTTCAACCGAGCAGGCGGTCTACGAGCGACTCATCGACGCCGCGACCGATATCCTCGATTTCGACCTCTGCGAGATCAGCCGCCACGAGGACGGCTATCTGGTGCCGACGGCCAGCTCGACTGGCCTCGAGTCGGACGTCTCGCGGCGCATCTCCGTCGAGGAGGGGCTCGCGGGCCGCACCTTCCGCGAGGGCGAGTCCATCCTGATCGACGACATCAGGACCTTCGAGGAGGCCATCGAGGGAAGCGGGTATCGGTCGGGGCTGAGCGTGCCCATCGGGGAGTTCGGGGTCCTCCAGATCGTCGCCGAGGTTCCGGACCGGTTCGATCAGGGCGACCTGGAGCTCACCGAGCTCCTGGTCGCCCACGCGACCGAGGCGCTGACCAGGATCAACCGGGAAAAGCGCCTCCGGGAGCACGAGGCGGAGCTGACCCGACAGAACGAGCGCCTCGACCGCTTCGCCTCCGTCGTGAGCCATGACCTCCGGAACCCCCTGAACGTTGCCGAAGGGCGGCTGGAACTCCTCCAGGAGGACTGCGAGAGCGAGCACATAAAGCCCCTCCTCGAGGCCCAAGAGCGCATGGAGACGCTCATCGAGGACGTGCTCACTCTCACCCGCCAGGGACAGACCGTCAGGGACCTCGAATCCGTGCGGCTGGACCGGATCGTCGACGACGCCCTCGAGGGGGTGCCGACCGAGGACGTGTCGATGGACGTGGCGGTCCCCGATGAGACGACCCTCGAGGCCGACGATTCCCGCCTCAGACGCATCCTCGAGAACCTCATCCGCAACGCCGTCGAACACGCCGGCCCGGACGTGACCCTCGAGATCGGCGTCACCGACCGAGGGTTTTACGTGGCCGATGACGGGCCGGGAATCCCGGAGGAGAACCGAGCCGAGGTATTCGAGCACGGCTACTCGACGAGCGAGCAGGGGACCGGGCTGGGGCTCGCCATCGTCCAGGACCTGGCGGAGGCCCATGGATGGACGGTCGAGGTGAGCGAGAGCGACCTAGGTGGCGCCCGCTTCGAGATCTCGGACGTCAAGTCGTTGGATCCCCAGGACACCCGCACAGATGAGGGAAGCTGACAGGTGTGGGACGGTCAGACGGTGAACCCGTGGTCGATCCGGACCTCCGGATCCACCCGCAGGGAGGTGATGCATCCCCGCGACTCCGTCATCTCGTATGGACAGATTGCCCCCGGGAACCGGATTGCCGCCCGCCTTCCTCACAACAATATGAGAAAACTACATCACCCCTTCCCGCTGTAATCCAGAGCACGACCACGAATGGGGAGAACACGCTCAGTGAGGCTGGTCAGCCGGCCGACGAAGGAGGGGTGTTCGACCCGCTTTGCATCTCCGTATTCAAAACGGACGGGAGAAACCGACGCCCACCCCGGCGACCGGGGGGCGACCTCTGTAGGGAAGGCCGATCTCATGCAGTCTCGCAATAGAAAACCGACGAGACCGTACGATCCACGCGAATGAGCCACCAATGAAAACCGTCATCCTCGCCGCCGGTGCCGGCAGGCGCCTCGAACCGCTGACGAACGTCCGTCCGAAGCCGATGATCCCGCTCGCGAATCGGCCCCTCCTCGACCACGTGGTGGAGGCGGTGGTCGAGGCGGGTCTCGACGAGGTGGTGATCGTCGTCGGCCACAAGCGCGATCGGATCCAGTCACACTTCGGGGACGGTGATGACTGGGGAATTGACATCACGTACGCCGTCCAGGAGAAGCAGCTCGGGACTGGCGATGCGGTCCTCACCGCGGAGGAGCACATCGGCGATGACTTCCTCGTGCTCAATGGCGACCGCATCATCGACCCGTCGCTCCTGGAACGGGTGGTTGCGGAGCGCCGCTCCGACGGCGAGAACCTCATGGCGGTCACACACGTCGCAGAGCCGGAGCTCTACGGCGTGGTGGATCTCGACGGGGAGAGCTACGTGACGGACATCCAGGAGAAGCCGCCCGAACCGGCCATCAGCTCGGACCTCATCAACGCCGGCGTCTACGCGTTCGGGCCGGAGATCTTCTCCGCCATCCGGGAGACCAGCACCCACGGCGAGCTGGAGCTCACCGATGTCCTCGACCGCCACCTCGACGAACACCCGATCCGGGCGCTCCCGTACGGTGGTCGGTGGCTCGACGTCTCGCGGCCGTGGGACCTCATCACCGTCAATGGTCGTCTCCTCGATGAGTCCACGGCGGCGAGGGCCGGATCGGCACGGATCGACAACGCGGCCGTCATCGCGGAGCGGGTCGCGCTCGGGGCCGATTCGCGCATCTATCCCAACGCCACCGTCCTCCGGGGGACGGCGCTCGGGGACAACGTCCAGGTGGGGCCCAATGTCACCATCCAGAACTCCCTCATCATGTCCGACGTGACCATCCAGGCCGGCTCCGTCCTCCGCGACGTGGTCGTCGGCGAGAACGTGGAGATCGGCCCGAACACCACCATCCCCGGGGGGCGGACCGATGCGGTCCTCCAGGATACCGTCCACCGCGACGTGCGGTTCGGCGGGATCGTCGGCGATAACGCGTCCCTGGGCGGGGACGTGACCGTCACGCCGGGAAGTTTCGTCGGGAACGGGACGGAGGTGGAGCTGGGGGCACGAACGGACGGACGGATCGAGCCTGATTCGGTGGTGCGGAGGGGGTAGCATGTGTGGGATCACCGGGTACATCGGCACCCGTGACAGCCTCCCGATCGTCGCCGAGACGCTGAAGAACCTCGAGTACCGCGGATACGACTCCGCGGGTGTGGCCCTGGTCGAGGGGGGACTCAGCATCTACAAACAGGCCGGCGAGATCGACGAGCTCTCGCTGCCCTCTGCCTCCGAGGCGACGGTCGGTATCGGACACACCAGGTGGTCGACGCATGGGGAACCCACCGACGAAAACGCCCACCCACATACCGACTGTACCGGGGACGTGGCCGTCGTCCACAATGGGATCATCGAGAACTACGACACGCTCCGGGAGGAGCTCTCCGCACACCATCACTTCGCGAGCGAGACCGACACGGAGGTGATCCCGCACCTCATCGAGGACCTGTTGCACGATGTCGAGGGGCTCCGGGAGGCCGTCGAGGGGGCGCTCGAGCGGCTCGAGGGGAGCTTCGCCATCGCCGTCGTCGCGGCGGGTCACGAGGGCATCGTCGCGGCGAGACGCGACAGTCCGCTGGTGGTCGGCCACGGGGAGGGCGAGCAGTTCCTGGCGAGCGACGTCCCCGCCTTCATCGAGTACAGCCGACGCGTCACCTATCTCGAGGACGGAGACGTCGCCCGCATCACCGACGACGGGGTCGACATATATAACGAGGGCACCAGAGTCGAGCGGGAGACCCAGACCGTCGACTGGGAGGCCGAAGCGGCCGAGAAGGGTGGGTACGAGCACTACATGCTCAAGGAGATCCACGAGCAGCCACAGGCGCTTCGGCAGGCCATCACGGGCCGGGTGGACGAACTCGCCGGGGAGGTCTCCATCGAGCTGGACCTCCCCGAGGAGTACCTCCGCTCGCTCGATGAGATCCAGATCACCGCCGCCGGAACCTCCTATCACGCCGGGCTGTACGCCAAGCACCTCATGGAGGAGCTGGCCGAGGTCCGCGTGAGCACCCAGATCGCGAGCGAGTACGAGTTCGAGGGGGGCCGGGACCCCTGGCAGACCCTGGTCATCGCGGTGACACAGAGCGGCGAGACGGCCGATACGCTGCAGGCGATCCGGACCGCCGATGCGACCGGCGCCCGGACGCTCGCGGTGACCAACACCGTCGGCAGCACGGTCACCCGCGAGGTCACGGACACCGTCTACATCCACGCTGGCCCCGAGATCGGGGTGGCCGCCACGAAGACGTTCGTCTCCCAGGTCGCCACGCTGACGATGCTTGCGGTCCAGCTCGGGCGGATCCGGGGAACGATGAGCTCCGAGGAGGCCTCCACGGTCCTCGAGCACCTCCGCGGATTGCCCGGGGCCGTCCAGCAGGTCCTCGACCGCGAGGACAGCATCCGGACCGTCGCCGAGGCCCACGCCGACCGGGACGCGTTCTTCTTCCTGGGCCGCCGACTTGGCCACCCGGTCGCCCTCGAGGGGGCATTGAAGCTCAAGGAGATCTCCTACGACCATGCCGAGGGGTTCCCCGCCGGCGAGCTCAAGCATGGGCCGCTGGCGCTCGTCACCCCGGACGTGGCGGTGCTCTCGCTTCTGACCGAGGGGGCGAAACCAGAGGCGACGCTGCACAATGTGAAGGAGGTCGATTCCCGGGGGGCGACCACCATCGGCTTCTCCTCTCGACCCGAGATGGACGATTTCCTCGACGAGGCGTTCCGGGTGCCGGACCTGGGCCGTCTGGAACCCGTCGTCGCGAACGTCTACATGCAGCTGTTCGCCTACCACGTCGCCCGCCACAAGGGGCGGCCCATCGACAAGCCACGGAACCTGGCGAAGAGCGTGACCGTCCAGTAGCAAGTGTTGACTTGGTTTTGCCGCAGTCGGGGACCACTGTACGGGGCGCAGAAAGGCGGATTCGCACCCGTCGTTCCCAACAGAAAGGCGGATTCGCACCCGTCGTTCCCAACAGAAAGGCCGATTCGCATATTTCGTTCGCACCTCCGACGGGGGTCAGGTTCCACCCGGCT
>JBDGRH010000272.1:19091-34387 GCA_042218225.1 Halodesulfurarchaeum sp.
GGCCGATTCGCATATTTCGTTCGCACCTCCGACGGGGGTCAGGTTCCACCCGGCTGCAGTGCCAGAATCGATTTCACCCCGGGGGACGAGGGTGCGCACATGCAGACGGTCATTCTCGCCGCCGGGGAGGGGACGCGGATGCGGCCGCTCACCGCGGACATCCCGAAGCCGATGCTCCCGGTCGCCGACCGGCCCATCCTCGGGCACACCGTGGATGCGGCCATCTCGGCCGGCGCCGCTGAACTCGTCGTGGTGGTGGGCTACGAGTCGGAGCGAATCCGGGAGCACGTCGGCGACCGCGTCGGAGACGTCCCCGTCACCTTCGCCGTCCAGGAGCGCCGGCGGGGGACCGCCCACGCGGTGAACACCGCCGCCGATCACCTGACCGACGGGCCTTTCGCCGTCCTCAATGGGGATTCGCTCTACGATCCGGGGTCGCTCTCCACGCTCTTCGAGTCGGGACCGGCAGTGGGGTCCCACGAGGTCGAGAACCCCTCCGAGTACGGGGTGTTGGAGCTTACCGACGGGAGCGTCGAGCGTGTCGTCGAGAAACCGTTCGATCCCCCCTCGAACCTGGTCAACACCGGCGCGTACGTCTTCCCCCACGAGGCGAAATCCTGGCTCGACGTCGAGAAGAGCGCCAGGGGGGAGCTCGAGCTGACAGACGTCCTGGAGCGAACGAGCGAGACTTTCGATGTCGAGGCGGTACCGGTCGCTCGCTGGCTCGACGTGGGTCGGCCCTGGGAGCTTTTGGCCGCGAACGAGTGGAAGCTCGAGGAGCTGGATCGGTCCATCGAGGGCCAGGTACACCAGTCGGCCGAACTGATCGGGGACGTCGTCGTCGAGGACGGCGCGACGGTCCGCTCCGGGGTCGTCATCGAGGGCCCGGCCCTCGTCCGGTCCGGGGCGACGGTTGGCCCGAACGCCTATCTCCGGGGGGCTTCGCTCCTCTGTGAGGACGTCCACGTGGGCCACGCGGTCGAGGTGAAAAACAGCGTCGTCCTCCCGGGGACGAACGTGGCCCACCTCTCCTACGTCGGCGACAGCGTCCTGGGCCGGGACGTGAACTTCGGCGCCGGGACCACGGTGGCGAACCTCCGCCACGACGACGAGCCGGTGACGATGCGGATCAAAGGCGAGGTAGTCTCGACCGGACGTCGGAAGTTCGGCGTGGTGGCCGGGCCGGGCGCCCAGACCGGGATCAACACGAGTCTGAACGCCGGCGTCAAGCTCCCCGCCGATTCGCACACCAAACCTGGAGAGACCGTCCTGCGGGATCCTGGTGGGTGAGGCGGGCGCGGGTCACCGCCCACCGGAGCGAGACCCCGCCCTTCAGAAGGTTCTTACCCGATGCCGGCCGAATCCTCGAACGATGCGCGAACCGGGGGCCGAGTCGCGTCAGCCACTCCGAAGGTGGTCGCCTCTCCCTCGATCCGAGGTGTCTGAGCGATGAGCGAAGGAGGAGTGGAGGTGAGCGTCGTCCTCCCCGCGTACAACGAGGCGGACACCATCGCGGAGACGGTGGAGATCACCCTCGAGACGCTCTCGTCTTTCCTCGCGGAGAGGCAGTACGAGGTCATCGTCGCCGAGGACGGGTGTGAGGACCGGACCCCCGAGATCGCCGCCGAACTCGCGGAGGCCGACCCCCGGGTCGAGCACGTGCACAGCGACCGGCGACTCGGGCGTGGTGGAGCCCTGAACCGTGCGTTCCGGACGGCCGACGGCGACACCCTCGTCTACTTCGATACGGACCTCGCCACGGACATGCGACATCTCGAGGAGCTGGTTGAAAGCGTCCGGACCGGGGAGTGGGACGTGGCCACCGGCTCCCGGTGGATCCCCGGCCACGAGGCGGACCGGCCCATCGAACGGGGGATCCCGAGCCGCGGATTCAACCTTCTCGTCCGCCTCCTCCTGGGCTCGGAACTCAGGGACCACCAGGCCGGGTTCAAGGCGATGAGCCGCGAGGCGTTCGAGGACCTGGCACCCGACGTGAAGGACCAGCACTGGTTCTGGGACACCGAGATGCTCGTGAAGGCCCAGAAGCGCGGGTACCGGGTCAAGGAGTTCCCCGTGGAGTGGACGCCCAAGGGGGACTCGAAGGTGGATTTGGTCCGGGACGTCTTCGGGATGGGGAGCCAGATCCTCCGCACCTTCTGGGAACTGAACGTTCGTCCGCACGCCAACCGGCGCAGCGGAATGGCGGTGGGGATCCTCCTCTCGCTCGCGGCCATCGGGCTGATGTTCCTCTACCTCGATCCCCGGACCGTCCTCGCCGAGATGGCCGGGGCTGATCCGGGGCTCGTTGCCCTCGCCGCGATCGTGTACGTGTTCTCCTGGCCAATTCGGGGTGTCCGGTACCGGGACATCCTCGCGGAGCTCGGGTACGAGGAGGGGGCCGGATTCCTCACGGGCGCCATCTTCATCAGCCAGACGGGCAATCTCGTCTTCCCGGCCCGGGCGGGTGACGCGGTCCGCGCGTACGTCATCAAGGCCAGGCGACGGGTTCCATACCCCTCCGGATTCGCCTCGCTCGCGGTCGAGCGGGTCTTCGACCTGCTCACCATCACGCTCCTCGCCGGTAGCGTCCTCCTCGGGCTGACGCTCCTCTCCCCGGACTATCTCGCCGACCTGGCCGCCACCCTCCTCGGGGGCGAGCAGCTCTCAGCAGCCCAGCAGCGCAGTGCCCGGACGGCGGTCGCGGTCGCGAGCGGGGTCGGAGTGGCCGCCATCGGGGCCGTCCTGGCCATCGTTCTCTCGGCTCGGGCGGACCGCAATCTCACCAGACGGGCCGTCGAGTGGGCCAGCGACGACTCCTACGTGGAGTACGTCGCGAGCGTCCTGGAGCGGTTCGTCCGGGACGTCCAGACGGTCGCCGCCACCCCCCGGGCGTTCGGTCGGGTCGGCCTGGCGAGCCTGGCTGTCTGGGCCATCGACGTCCTCACCGCCATCCTGGTGTTCGTGGCCTTCGGGGTTTCCCTGCCGCTCACGCTCCTTCTTGCGGTGGGCTTCTTCGCGGTCAGCGTGGGAAACCTGTCGAAGGTTCTCCCATTGTCCCCTGGGGGGATCGGCCTGTACGAGGCCGCGTTCACGGTGTTGGTCGTGGCCCTCACCCCGGTCGCACCCGCCGTGGCGCTCGGCGCCGCCATCGTCGACCACGCGGTGAAGAACGCGGTGACGCTCGTGGGCGGCGTCATCTCGATGGTGGTGCTGAACGTCTCGCTCACGGAGGCCGTGGACAGTGCGGCCGACGTCGAGACGGAGCCCGGGACCCGGGCGGTCGAGGACTGATTCAGGAGTCGGCGAGACGACGAGCCGGAGGCGGACGAAATACCGTTCAATAATAGGGCGAGACGAACGGGCCGAGTGCCCCCGCGACCGCGTGCCGAAGGGCCGATTCCCGGGTGATGATGTTGTCCGTCAGCACGCCGGCCGCCCCCTGGTTCTCGGCCACGCCGGAGGTCCCGAGGACGTCGTCCATGACCGGGCCCAACTCCTCGCCGGACTCGACCCGGCTCGCGATGGACTCCGGCAGACGCAATCGTGGACCGGCCCCACGGCCGAGCGTGGACCCGTCGGTGGCTGCAGCCCACATCGTCAGGTACAGCCCCTGTGTCTCCGTCGGGGCAGCGACGCCGCCCTCGATGCCCACGGAGAGGTCGAAATCGCCCTCCTCCAGCGCGCGCTGTGCCCGGTTCTCGGCACCACGGAGGGTTTCCCGGTCGGACCGCGGTTGCTCGCTGACGCCGGAGTCGACCGGCACGGCCTCGATGCGTGTCGCGATGTCCCCGATGGCACCCTCCGTCGCCGCGATCTTGACCGGGTTCCCGCTCCCGACAGCAACGTACATGCTCCGACGGGTGGGGGGCTGTCTCATCAGCGTTTCGCAGTCTCGGTTCCCCCCTTACAATGGGAATTCAACCCGCCTCGACGGAGAATTAATCCCCCACCCCACCGAGTCGCCTTCAACCGGGAAGACCACGTCCCCTCCTCCCGCGCCCGGTCGGTCCACGTCCACCGCCGTAATTGTCTCTGAGCGGACACTCGGGCGACCGTTCCGCCGTGGAATCTGCAACCCCTTGGCGGGATCCAGCCGAGTCTATAATGATCGACCGAATGAGAATAAAGGGGAAGCCTTAAGTACCTTTTCTCCAAACCAGGCGTTCACGACTCGTCCGGGTTTTCCGGAGGACACCCACACCCATGCAGCACGCATCGCTACGAGGACGTGAGCGCGAACGGACCGACGAGGAACAGATCGATGGCTGTCCCGAGTGCGGGGGACAGATCGTCCACGACGAGGAACACAGCGAGGAGGTCTGCGCGGAGTGCGGCCTGGTCGTCGACGACGAGGGCATCGACCGGGGACCGGAGTGGCGGGCCTTCGACTCCCAGGAGAAGGACGAGAAATCGCGTGTCGGGGCCCCCACGACCAACACGATGCACGACAAGGGGCTCTCGACCAACATCGACTGGCGCAACAAGGACGCCTACGGGAACTCCCTGGGGTCCCGCCAGCGCCAGAAGATGCAGCGCCTCCGCAAGTGGAACGAGCGCTTCCGCACGCGAGACGCCAAGGAGCGCAACCTGAAGCAGGCACTCGGCGAGATCGACCGGATGGCCTCGGCGGTCGGACTGCCCGACAACGTCCGGGAGACCGCCTCGGTCATCTACCGGCGGGCGCTCCAGGACGACCTCCTGCCGGGCCGCTCGATCGAGGGCGTTGCGACTGCCTGCGTGTACGCCGCGGCCCGACAGGCCGGCGTCCCCCGGAGCCTCGACGAGATCAACGACGTGAGCCGTGTCTCGAAGGACGAGATAGCCCGGACGTACCGATACGTCATCCGGGAGCTCGGCCTGGAGGTCAAACCCGCAGACCCCACGAGCTACGTCCCCAGGTTCGCCTCCTCGCTGGGGCTGAGCGACGAGTCACAGCACCGCGCCAGGGAGCTGCTCGAGAACGCCAAGGAGAAGGGCGTCCACAGCGGGAAGAGCCCGGTCGGTCTCGCGGCCGCGTCCGTGTACGCCGCCGCGCTCCTCACCAACGAGAAGACCACGCAGGCCAAGGTGAGCGAGGTGGCCGACATCTCCGAGGTCACGATCCGGAACCGGTATCACGAACTCCTCGAAGCCGAGGACTCCATCCCCGTCTGAGAGGTGAGGCAGGCCACTGTCCGTAGGACACTTCTATATCCCTGTCTGGGGTAACGCGGGGAGCAGGACACGTAATGGCTTTAGCGCGGCCCCCGAAGTGGGCCACATGGATCTCTCGGAGTTCGTCCTCGCGGCGAGCACGGCATCGCTTTCTGCGGAGCCGGACGCCCGCGAGCACGCCGACGCGCTTGAGTTCCGGATGGATCTCGCCGCGGACCCCCTCGCCGACCTGTCTGATCACGAGGGCGACCTCCCGATCATCGTCACGAACCGCCCGGAGTGGGAGGGTGGCGAGCGGACTGACGGCGAAGAGCGGATCCAGGAGCTCCTCGAGGCGGTGGAGATGGACGGGGTCGAGGCAGTCGACGTCGAGCTCGGCGCGCTGAAGGACGTGCCGGTCGCCGCCGCCGACGCGAGCCCCGTGGTGGAGCGGGCCGTGGCGGCGGACCTGACGGTGGTGGTCTCCACGCACGACTTCGATTCGACGCCCTCGCTGTCCGAGATGGCGGATCGCGCCTCCCAGGTCTGTACACTCGGAGACGTCGGCAAATTGGCCGTGACCGCCGAATCGCGCGGCGACGTCCTCGACCTCCTCCGCGTGACCCACGAGTTCGACAGAGCGGAGCAGTCGATCGCCACCATCGCCATGGGATCGGCCGGTCGGCATTCGCGGGCGGTCGCCCCTCTATATGGATCGAAGCTCGGCTATGCCCCGGTAGACCGCGAGGAGGCGACGGCTCCGGGGCAATACGACCTAGAAACCCTCGCCGAGCTGATCGACGCACTTCGGTAACCCCTCCGTGGAAGAGACGGGCAGGAGTTCCCAACACAACGAATCACGATACCGGATCAGGAAGTGTCCGGTTCGAGGGACCCGGACTCGAGAAACAGCCGAGCGACAGCTCTCCCCTCCGGACTCAGCTCGTATCCATGGGCAGTCTGGCGAACGTAGACACCCTTCAAACGGGCGAGGTGGTAGTTGAACTGCCCGGAATCGCGGACCCCAACCCGCTCCTTCAGGGTCGAGAACGGGAGGTGACCGTCACCCAGTTCGGGCCCGCCCGCCCCGTCTCGACCCTCGGGACCACGCTGACCCTCCCCGCATCGATAGAGCTCCCGGATGATGCGGATGCGGGTCTCGTCGCTGAGCAGCTCGAACGCCGTCGTCAGGGCCGGGATCTCGCCGGCAGCCGTCGAGGCGAGTCCGTCCACGGCGGCCTCTCGCCCCGCGACCTCCTCACTCGCCATCGAAGACGACCTCCTGGATCTCCACGTCCGTTACCCGGGGGGTCCCGTCGGCCCGGCGTCCCCACGAGAGGACGGGGACCACGCGATAGCGCTCCGCACCGTCGGCGAGGGTCAGGAGGGCCGTCTCGCCGGTGGCGAGGGCCTCGGTGATCCGGGCCCGGGTCGGGCCGTCGAAATCGTTCAGATCGGACACACCTTTTCCCTCTCGAACGGCGACGACGTCGACGTCGAGCCCCCCACTGCTCGTCCGGAGGTTCACCCGGAGTGGGACCCGCGAGGCTGGGTCGTCATCGAGGAAGGGGAACCGCAGTGTCGCGTCCTCGGCCGACTGGAGGGTCTCGACCTCCTCCTCCAGACCCGGCTCGGGCGGGACGTCGACGCCCATCACACCCACGGACGAGCGAAGCGCGTCGTAGACCCGTTCCTGGACCTGCTCCTCGATGGACTCCGCGAGTGTATCCCACGGGTCTTTCGAGCCCCTGGGGTCGGTTGTTCCGGCCCCTCTCCGGAACCCCGGCGGGGCATCGGAGCCTCCCGGACCTGATCCCCCTGCTCCGGGACTACCCTCCCCAGCGGCGAACGGACCGGAACCAGCGGCCCCGGCGCCCTCACCCCGCTGTGTATCACTCCCCGGGGGGCCACCGACGCGGAGGCCCCGATAGAGGACCTCCTCCCAGGACAGATCGAGCTCCCGCTTGCGAGCCTTCATCCGCTCGAAGACCTCCTCGTCGTCGATGCTGATCCGGATCTCTCGGGCCATATGTGAGTTAGACAGAATAGTATTATATAAGTCTTTCTTCTTATACTCATGTTTGACTCACATTGAGCTCACATCGATCTGGTCCACGGCCAGTTCGACGCCTGGAAATCAAAGGGTTAACCGTCCCGGGAGCGAAGCACCCGAACGTGTCACCAGCGTGGCTCCGGCGTCGCCCGCTCGTCGCCTCCATCCTGGCGTTCGTGTACCCGGGGCTGGGGCATCTCTATCTCCGGGCGTGGCTCCGGGCGATCGCGTGGTTCGGCCTGGCACTCCTGACGGCCCTGATGGTCATCCCGGAGTCCACCGTCACCGCGTTCCGGACTGGCGGTGTGAGCGCGCTCTACGAGGCGAGCCAGACGCTCCCGCTCGAGGCCACCCTCAGTCTGCTCGTCGTCCGCGTCCTGAACGTCATCGACGCCTATCTCACCGGGCTGCGGGACGAACGCGAGACCGCCACGACCGGGGCCGAGGGAGAAACCTGCCCGGAGTGCGGTCGGGAGCTGGATCCGGACCTGGACTTCTGTCCCTGGTGTACGACACGTCTGGCCGAGGTGGATGAGGACGAGGAGCCGGATCCCACGATGCCGCCGTGACTGTCCGACCCGCTACCGCTCGATGATCCGCTCCTCGACGGACTCCCCGAAGTGCCTGCCACCCTCCTGGGTGAAGACCCGGAGCTCGTCGCCGACGGCCAGATCCGTGACGGCCGTTCGGCCCTCCCGGGTCGCCACCTTGATGGTCTCCGCGTTCTGAAGCAGCGTCTCGATCCGGTCGCCCGTCTCGGTCTCGGCCACCACCCGGAACATGGGCCGCCGCTCGATCTTCACGCGCCCGACCACCGCCTCCCGGGTGGTTCCGTCGAGGTCCACGACCTGGACCTCGTCCCCGCTCTGCAGCTCCGAGAGGTAGTTCGTCGTCCCGTCCGGCGCCCGCACGTAGGCGTGCACGGCCCCCGCATTCACGCGGAACGGTCGGGACTCCACGTACGGCGAGTCGGCGGTCTCGGCGTGCACGAAGAAGAGGCCCCGGGACATGCTTCCCACGAGCATCCCCTCGTCGTCCCCCAACAGGCTCCCCGTATCGACGCAGACGCGGTCGGCGCTCCCCGCGGGCTCTTTCTCGACGACCTCGGCCCATTCAAGCTCGAGCCTCTCCCGCGAGACGTCGTCACGGATCGAGACGGTCTCCCGGATCTCGTCCGGGTCGTCGGTGTCGAGGAGCACCCCATCCGCGCCCAACTCCAGCGTCTCGAACGCGGTCTTCGCCTCCGCCGCCGTGGTGACCCCCGCCACCAGATGCGTCTCCCCCCCGATGCGGGCGATGAGATTCTCCAGGGGGATGATCTGCCAGTCCTCACCCACCACGATCGTGAACTCCGCCTCCTCCGCGGCGGCTTCAGCAAAGGACTCGTAGCCCTCCTCCAGGATCCGAACGTATGCACCCTCGGCACCGTCACGGCGCAGCGTCGAGAGATCCGCGGAGCCCGCGAAGTCGGCCGGCAGGTCGATGGTGCCGTCGCCCTCGCCGTCCTTGCCGACGACGTACGTGTCCGCCTGGCCGAGGTCCTCCGCCTGCTCGCCGATGACGTCGACGTCCTCCGTCACGAACGCCGCGACGTTGACGTCCCCCAGCTCCCGCACCCGGTCCACGTCCCACTCGTCCACCAGGATCCAGTCGACGCCGGCCTCGAGACCGGCGGTGATCCGACGCTTCCGGGCCTCCCAGTCGCCGACCTCGTCGTCGGCTTTCAGCCAGACCGAACGTGTCATACCACCGCGGTCGGGTGGCGTGGCCTTCAACGTGCCGGATGGACCACTCGACGGGCTTCCATCGGGCACCGGTGCATCGATACTCGATGCAGTGATGGTCGAAAACGCTGCTCAGGCTCCAGCGTGCTTTTTCGGGCCGGAGACACCTCCCATCGGCCCGGGTAGCAGACACGTTTCACCAATCCCGGTTTGCAACAACGGTTCGGGAGGAGCCCGCACATTCATATAATGTAAATGTGACAATTTCCTCCCTTATTGGCACTCACACCCCCACAATCGTCATTCATTGAAGATCCCACTTGACAGTCATCAGCTGTGAATCTCGCTCACCCACTCGACCGCCCTATGCCTCCACCGAGAGCCCGTGTTCACGCAAGGCAGTATCGACGTCCGCCTCCTCATGGACAATGGCTGCGACAGCCGCGGAGATGGCGTATGGATCGTCGTGCTGGAAGATGGTCCGTCCCATCGACACGCCCGCCGCACCGGCAGCCATGGCCCCCTTCACGTTTTCGAGCGTGGGGCGGTCCCCCTCGGGACTTCCTCCCGCGATGATGACGGGGCGGCTGGTGGCCGCGACGACCCGTTCGAAGCTGGCCGCGTCACCGCTGTACGGGGTCTTGACGATGTCTGCGCCGAGTTCTTCGGCCAGGCGGACCGCGTGCGCCAGGTTCTCCGGGTCGTGCTCGTCGATCCCCGGACCCCTGGCGTAGGCCATCGCCAGCACCGGCATGCCGAGCCGGTCGGCGGCGTCCGTGACGCCGGCCAGGTCCTCGATCTGCTCGGGCTCGTGATCTGAGCCCACGTTGATGTGGAAGGAGACCGCATCGGCCCCGAGCCTGACCGCCTCCTCGACGGTGCCGGTCAGCCGTTTGTCCCGTTCGTCCGGCCCGATCTCGGTCGAGCCGTTGAGGTGGACGATGTATCCCGCGCCGTTCCGGTTCGGGTGCACCCGGTGGGCGATCCCCTTCTGCGTGAGTACCGCGTCGGCCCCGCCGCGGGTCACGGCGTCGATGGTGGACTCGATGTCCTCGAGCCCGCGGACCGCCCCCATCGTGATCCCGTGGTCCATCGGGACGGTGACGAACCGTCCCTCGCGTCCGATCCGCGCGAGGCGAGCCGTCTTCCCTGTAGACATTGCGAGGTTGTAGCAAGCCGGTGGCTATGTTCGTTCCGGTTCGGACACCGCGGCCCGGGCACCGGCTTTCAGTTCTCGGGCCGTCGAACGGAGTTCGGCCGTCGGATCGCTCTGGTCCGCGATCGTGTCCACGAACACGCTTCCGGCCACCACCCCGTCCGCACCGCCGGCCACGATCGCCCGGGCCTGCTCGTCGGTGCTCACCCCGAATCCGACGGCGACCGGGAGGTCGGTCTCGGGCAGGCGCTCCAGGCTCTCGAACGTCCGCTCGCTGACGTCCGTCCGGGCCCCGGTCGTTCCCATCCTGGCCTGGACGTAGAGGAACCCCGAGCCCGCCGCGACGATCCGCTCGAGCCGCTCCGGGGTCGTCGTGGGTGCCACGATGAAGACCAGGGCCAGCCCGTGCTCCCGACACGCCTCCCGGAGTGGCCCGCTCTCCTCGACGGGCAGGTCGGGGACGATCACGCCGGCAAGCCCCGCCTCCGCCGCGTCCGCGACGAACGCTCGAACGTCACCGTCCCCGTACCGGTACAGCAGATTGTAATACGTCATCGCGACGAGTGGCGCGTCGACGTCGAGGCGGTCCACGAGCGACAGATACCGGTCGGTGGTCATCCCCGCGTCCAGGGCCCGGCGGATCCCGGCCTGGATGGTGGGACCGTCGGCGATGGGCTCGGAGAACGGCAGCCCCAGCTCCACCACGTCCGCACCGCCCTCGACCAGGGCCCGGACGTAGCGTTCCGTCGCAGCTGGTTCCGGATCTCCGGCCACGATATACGACACCAGGGACGGCTCCCCCCCGAAGGCCTCCGCGAGCCGTGTCCGACCAGAAGTTGACCGTTCCAGCCGGGGATCGTCGCCGGTCATCGGGGACACTCCATTATATACTGTGCTCCGGGGATCGGTGTCACCGCCATCGACGTCCACCGGATTCGGGGCCGACGCCCCCGGAACTCACCGGTCATCGAACACCTCCATGTCGGGAGCGACGTCGATGTCGCGACGGTCGGTCTCCTCGATCACCGTATCCAGGTCTTTGTCCCCCCGACCGGAGAGGACCACGAGGACGGGCCCATCGAGCGGGAGTGAAGCAGGTTCGTCCGCCGTCTCCTGGTGAAGCCGCTCGAGGTACCCGAGGGCATGCGCACTCTCCAGGGCCGGGATGATCCCTTCGAGCTGTGAGAGCCGGTGGAAGGCCGCGAGAGCCTCCTCGTCGCCGACCGCAACCGGAGACACCTGGTCGCGATCGACGAGGTGTGAGAGCTCCGGCCCCACGCCGGCGTAATCCAGCCCGGCACTCACGCTGTGGGATTCAACGATCTGCCCCTCCTCTGTTTGCAGCAGCTTGGTCCGGGCGCCGTGGAGCATCCCCTCGGTCCCTGCCGTGAGGGAGGCGGAATGGGGCGCGAGCCCCTCGTCCTCGTCGACGGTGAGCCCGGAGCCGCCCGCCTCGGCGGCGATCAGCTCGATATCGTCCTCGAGGAAGGCCTGGAAGGCGCCCATCGTGTTCGAACCGCCACCGGCACAGGCGATCACCGTCCCCGGCAGCCCTCCGACCCGCTCGGACACCTGCTCGCGAGCCTCCGTCGAGATGACCGACTGGAAGTCGCGGACCATGCTCGGGAAGGGATGGGGACCGACGACCGAGCCGATGACGTAGTGGGTGTCCTCCACGTTCGTCGCCCAGTCGCGGAGTGTCGCGTTGATCGCCTCCTTGAGCGTCCCGGAACCGGCCTCCACCGGGTTGACCGCCGCATCGTGGGCGAGCATGCGGAAGACGTTGGGTCGCTGGCGGTTGATGTCCGTCCGCCCCATGTAGATCTCGCAGTCGATATCGAGGTACGAACACGCCATGGCGACCGCCGTGCCGTGCTGACCGGCTCCAGTCTCCGCGATGATGCGCTCCTTGCCCATGTACTCGGCGAGGAGCGCCTGTCCCAGCGCATTATTGAGCTTGTGCGCACCCCCGTGGAGGAGGTCCTCCCGCTTGAGATAGATTTCCGTTCCGTACCGCTCGCTCAGAGCGCCGGCGCGCCCCACCGGCGTCGGACGACCACCGAAATCGCGCAGGTGGGCCCGGAACTCGTCCATGAACCCGTCCTCGTTGTCCCGGACGTACCGCTCGTAGGCCGTCTCCAGCTCCGCGACCGCCGGCATGAGCACCTCCGGGACATACTGGCCACCGTAGTCGCCGAAGCGTCCCCGGCTCATGCGTCGACCAGCTCCTCCGTGTTCACCGCGACGTCGCCGTCCATGATGGCGGAACCGACGAGGAGGGCGTCGGCCCCCGCCTCCAGCATCCGCCTGGCCGCCCCTGGGGTCTCGATGCCGCTCTCAGCGACGAGGGTGGCCTCCCCTGGGGCATGCGGCGCCACCCGCTCGAAGGTGCGAAGATCCACCTCGAGGGCGGCCAGGTCCCGGTTGTTGATCCCCAGGAGATCGGCACCGGCGGCGACCGCCCGGTCGAGCTCGTCGCGGGTGTGGACCTCGACGAGGGGCTCCATCCCACGGGCCCGGGCGGCCTCGACCATGGCCTCGAGGTCCATCCCCGCGTGGTCCCTCCCCGCATTGTCGTCTAGGAACCGAGCGATGAGGAGGACGGCGTCCGCGGCGACGAGATCCAGGTGTTCCTCCCGGAGGAGGAAGTCCTTCCGGAGGACGGGCACCGAAACCGCCTCCCGGACCGCACGCAGCGACTCGATGGAGCCCCCGAAGTGCTCCGGCTCGGTGAGCACGGAGATGGCCGTGGCACCCCCCTCGACCATCCGCCTGGCGAGGGTCGCCGGATCGTCGGTCCGGGTGGTCTCAGTCGTCGGACTTGTGGGCTTCACCTCGGCGATGACCGGGTTTCGGCCCGACCTCCGCGTCTCCTCGATCGCGCTCGAGAGCGATGTCCCGTCCACGTCGATGGCTCCGTCCCCGCCACCCCGGGCCCGTGCGGACTCGAGGATGGCCTCGACGGGCGGGGCCAGGCCCGCTGTTTCGTTCATTGTTGTTCAACGATGTACTGATGTGTACATAACACTTGCGTCCCCGGGAGGCTTAACTCGGCGACGCCCCTCGGCCGAGGCATGGAGGCCGCCGGGATCTTCGCGCGCGAGTCCGCATATCTAGAGTGTGTCGTCCAGATCGGGGTGGCGAGTCAACGGGTGATCAGCCTCTCGTTCCCGAGCGAGCCCGACGGGGACGCCGATCCCGACCACGCGGTGCTCGATCGGGTCTTCGCCTACCTGGAGGGCATCGAGGACGACCTCCGCGACGTCGAGATCGGGCTCACGGTCCCCACGGACCAGCGCGCGGTCCTCGAAAAAACGCGGGAGATCCCGTACGGGGAGCAGGTGACCGTCGAGCAGCTCTGCCGGATGACAGCCACGCTCGACGCCGACGACGAGACCGACCTCGAGCTGGTCCGGTCCGCGCTGGCGGAGAATCCCATCCCGCTCATCATCCCGGATCACCGGGTCCGCGACGGGCCGAGCGCCGCTCCGGCGGACGTGGAGCAGAAGCTGCGGCAGATCGAGGGGCTCTGAGTCACCGCCCCCACTCGACGTCGAGGCCCTCGTGGAGGACGAACTCGGTCGCGTTCACGAGGTAGTGGGCGATCACCACGAGGAGCAGATTCCCGGTCACGACGAAGGCCGCCGCCAGGGTGAACCCGAGAAGTGCCGCCACCACGATACCGAGGTCCCCCTGTGCGGTGTGTGCCGCGCCGAAGCCGATGCTCGAGATGGCGGCGAGGACCCACGGGGAGATCGTGGTCGCGGCGGCGACACCGCCGATGAGCGCACCCCGGAACAGCAGCTCCTCGGCGACCGCGATCGCGGGAAGCAGCGCCCCAAGGAGGATGGCCCACTCCCGAAGGGTCTCCGGGGCCAGCAGCTCGCGAAGGAGCTCGGGCTCGTCCACACCGAACGCCTGGACGCCCAGGCTCAACCCCTCGTTCACCACGAGGAGCGCGAGCGACAGCAGGAGGACACTGACCGGATCCGGGAGGTCCACGAGGCCCAGTGCCTCCAGGGGAACCCCCGTGAGCCACACGACGGATCCCACGGCAGCTCCCACGCCGAGATGCGTAAGCGAGAGGTTGAGGAGGAGGCCGGGGCCGGACGCCGGCAGTGGCTGGCCCGAGGGGCGAGCAAGCGGGTCATCCATCCGGAGGTGGCTTGCGGAGGCCCTGGCCAGGCCGACCACGGCGATCGCGATAACTGTCACGAGTGCGACGAAGAGTTCCCAGGCCGGGACGGCCATCACCGGACCCTGGGAGGGCCACCGATAAGAACCCAGTGCCATCGCGAGGGTGTATCCCGGATGCAGGGACCAACCGGGTGTATGTGCGGAGACGTGTCCGGGTCGGTCCGCGGCTGGGCGGCCACCGGTTCCGAGGAACGATGGTGTTCGACTCGCTCGCCCCGCTGAGGAGGCGAGTATTCGTCACCCCTCGCCGGCGTGAATACCCGCAACACCTCCCGGCTACCTGTCAGCCGCAGCGGAGGCACGCTCTGAACCCTGTGGGGGCCGGCTGCTCGTGGGCGTGCCGATAGTGCTTTTCAAAAGCGGGAAAACGCTCGAGAGCGGGCGGTTACTGCGGCGAGGGGCTCCCGCTCGGGGCGCCGGTCCCCTCCGCGGCGTCGAGTGCCCGGCCGGTGATCGAGCGGAGCCGGTCGACGAGGGAGTCCTTCTCCGGCTCGCCGACCAGCGCCACGTCGAGGACCTCCGAGATGTGCGCGACCGGGATGATCTCGATCTGGTCTTTGTACTCGTCCTCGATCATCACGTCCTGCTCGTTGGCCCGGGGGATGACGACCCGGTCGTAGCCGGCCTTCGCGGCCGCCTCGATCTTGTGGGTGACCCCGCCGACCGGGAGGACGTCGCCCCGGACGGAGAGCGACCCTGTCATCGCCAGGTCCTGGGCGATGGGGATGTCCTCGAGAGCGGAGATGACCGCCGTGGCAACCGTGATCGACGCCGAGTCGCCCTCGACCCCTTCGTAGGACTGAACGAACTGGATGTGGATGTCTTTCTGGGCGATGTTGTCACCGGAGAACTTCTTGATGATGGCGGAGACGTTCTCCACGGCCTCCTCGGCGATCTCCTGGAGCTTCCCCGTGGCGAAGACCTGACCCCCCTCGCCCTGGCGGGGAGTGACCTCGGCCATGACGGGCATCACGATCCCGGAGTCACCGCCCATGACCGCCAGTCCGTTGACCCGGCCGACCGCCCGACCCTC
>JBDGRH010000143.1:0-33277 GCA_042218225.1 Halodesulfurarchaeum sp.
GAACGATTTCGCGGAGTCGCTGGTGGCGTTCATCCACATGCTGCAGGGGATGGACGTGGACGGGCCGCTTGGGCAGCGGATCGCCGAGTTCGTCCACGAGCACAACCCCGCGAGTGCTGATGACGATGCTGGACCGCCCGCGCACGCCGGTCCGCCGGAGGACGATGCCGATGGGGAGGGCGACGATGGTGGAGAGGATTCGTCGGAGACCGGGACGGCCGAGACTGACGATGCGGACGACCATGGCCCGCCCGAACACGCCGGCCCGCCAGGTGACGATGCTGACTCGAAGGATGATTCCCAGCGAGGTCCACCGGATCATGCCGGACCTGACGACGATTCGGACGACGAGGAAGACTCCGATGACGGGGACAACGAAAGTGAGAGTGAGAATGAGTCCGACGAGAACGGATCGGAGCAAGATGAGCAATCAGATGAAGGGAATTCAGCTGAAGAGGATTCAAATGAGGAGGAATCAGATGGAGATGGAGAAGGAGATGAAGATGAAGACGAAGACGAAAGCGACGATGCAGAAGAAAGCTCCTCGGGAGACGACTCGCCCGGGAACGGGAATGGCCACGGTCCGCCCGATCACGCGGGAGAGGACTAACGATATTCTCCCCCGTGTTGAGAACGTGGCTGTCAGTGATCGCGATTGAAACGGGGGGTCCGGGGCGACCGAAATTTGAGAGTTTGCGGCCGGATTTTGGGCCTTGCACCTCCGCCGTCCTGATCTCCCCCGGTGATGGCAATTTGCAGAATATCTCTTCCAGTATCTCATGAACTCCCGGCCCGACCGGACCGTCACACCGATATAGCAGGCCCGGGCATGGGAAGACGAATGCTGGAGCTGGAGCACGGGTTCCGCGCGCTGGACGTTCACGCCCGCCTCCACGCCGGCCCGGGGCGACCGATCCGCGGTCGGACCATCTCGGCGGAGGACCTCGAGCGGGAGATGCACCAGGCGGGTATCGTCCGGGCCGTCGTGTTCCCCGAGGCACAGAAGGGCGAGCAGGGCTATCTCCGGGCGAACAACGCCGTCGCCAGGCAAGCCGTCGAGCGACCGTTCATCGCCTTCGCCCGGATCGACGGCCCGCGGCAGGTGGACTCGACGGCCAGGGCCCGGTTGATGAACCTCGGCGCCTCGCGACAGCAGTGGCAGACCTCCCCGGAGGACATCGAGCAGTACGCCTACGACGACCGCTTCCACGGATTCAAGCTCGACCCGACCCGCGACGGGATGCCCCTCGACGACGTCCTCGTCGTCCTCGAGGACGTGGGACTCCCGATCCTCCTCCACGGTGGGGCGAAATTCCCGCCCGACGCCGTCGAAGAGATGATGCTGGATCGGGACTTCCCGGTCGTCCTGGCCCATTTCGGGGGTTACCCGCTGCACAGAGACCTCATGAACGAGGCTATCGACCTCCTCGACCGCCACGACGACCTCTACCTCGACACGAGCGCCGTCCGCTACCGCGAGCAGCTCGAGCGAGCGATCATGGAGCATCCCGACCGGGTCCTCTTCGGGAGTGCCGTGCCCTCGACCCACCCGAACGTGAGTGTCATGGAGATCCTCACCCTCGACGTCCCCCAGGATGCGATGAAGCGCGTTTTCACCAAGAACCCGACGCGGGTCATCCCGGACCTCGAGGCGGAGGCCTGAACCCGGGAGCGCGGGTAGGGGTGGCCAGGAGGGCAGGGAGGTCCGAGCCGGCTCGTGGAAGTGGTATTTCGTCCTTCGACAGCAGTGAATACCGGACAGCAGAACGTACCTGTGGTTTTGAACGCCCTCGATCTGCTGCGAAGAACTGGGTAGAGAATCGTCACAGGCTGAACGCCCTCGGCCGGCTCGGGTCGGGGGGTGCTCACGGGTCGCTTCTGTCTCACGGGTCGCTACGCTTCGCGTTCGACCGTTCGGAGACGACCGGGGAGTCTTCGAACGGTCGAGCGGTGAACGAAGTGAACCGCGAGAAAGAAGCGACCCGTGAGCCGAGAGAGCCGTGCAGCGAAGCGACCCGTGAGAGCCACCCGAGCCAAGTGTCCGGGGGGTTCGGCGGTCCCGTTGGAGCAGACAGCGAAAACTGCAGCGGGGCCTTCGGCGGTTTAGAATCCGCTGCCGAGAGCAAATCCTGCGGAGGGACGTTCGCCAGTCGTTGTTTCGATGCTGGTATGAAGTACTACGCAGGGGTTTCACCCCCCCACTGAAGGGTGATTCCAATTTCAGGAGCGCACAAGGGTCTGGTATCAGGGGCCGCACGACGTACCCCGGTCCCGTCCCTCATCCCGATCGCTGCAACCTGTAGAACTGTTTGCGGAGAAGGAGCCCTTATAGATCGTACCGTGCCACGGGTCGGTTCATCCTGGAGGAGACCCCGTTGGGATTCCGTCGGGGGGATCGATCCGCCACCCTGGCGGCGAGTCCGTCCTGCACGCCCATCACCGAGTTCGTCGAGACCGCGCGTCCACTCGAAATCCATTGAGAGGGGGAGAGCTGCCCCCGGAGCACCTCCCAGAGTGAGGAGATACCCTCGACGATACCATGCTTGGCCAGGCGATAGACGACGCCCAGTCGCAGGCCGTAGTTCTTCGCGAGGCGGTAGGCCAACGAGCGGTACTTCAGGCCGATGACGGTGGTCTCGTCGTCCGCCCCGACACGGTGGAAGATGTCGTCCTCCTCGTCGCGGAGGACGGCGGCATCCGGGTCCCAGGCCACCGAGCGCTCCATCCCGGCCAGTCGGTGTGCGGCATCACGGGCCGCGCCGGTGTGGAGGTACTCGTCGAACCCATCGAGTGCGTCGAGGGCGCCCTTCGTCAGGGCGACGTTGCCGCCGTCGAAGTAGGTCACCTCCCGGGAGCCGATGGTCCGCGTCTCGACCGATTGAGTCGTCACGCCACCGTTCACCTCCCGGTGGATCGGGCCCGTGACCGCGTCCGCCCCCGACTCGATCGGGGCGGTGATGGCATCGACCCACCCCTCTTCGATCCGGGAGTCCTGCCCGACGAGGGCGATGACCTCCCCGTCGGCCGCCGCGATTCCCGCGTTGCGGGCGGCATTGAGGTTCCGTTCGGAGAGTTCCAGGAGGAGGTCGGGTGCGTCGTGCTCCCGGACCATCCCCGAGGTCCCGTCGGCGGAGGGGCCGTTGACCACCACCAACTCGACGTCCGGCGCGTGGGCTTCGAGGGCGTCGAGGGTGGCCTCGAGCCGGTCCCGCGCGTTCAACGTCGGGACCACCACCGAGAGATCCATGCACGGGTCAAGCCAGCGCGGGGGTAAAAACCGCTCGGGTCCGTCCTCCGAAGCCCTGTTGCCCCTGGTTCCTGGAGGCGCCCTATTCGTCCCGATGGCTTGTTCCGTCGGGAAGCCGCGCGTCCCAGTACGAGACCGACGCGAACTGCTCGCCCACCTGGTGCTCGACGACGCTCGTGTCGACCTGGCGGAGACTGTCCGCCAACCAGTCCGGCATCTTTCGATAGAGGCCATAAGGGAGGACGAAGTCGTGCTCCGCGTTCGCGAGGTCGAGTCCGGCCTCCGCGATGAGCGCGCGAACCTCCTCGTCGTCGTAAAGCCGCGATCCCATCGGCAACAGCCAGTTGTAGGCCGTCCGGGTGCTCCTCGCGTTGAAGGTGTCGAAGAGGAGCTGCTCCCGGGAGACCCTGGCCATCTCCGAGAGGAAGTCGGCCGGGGAATCGGCGAGGTGGAAGAACCGGATGGCGAAGACCGCATCGAACTCGTCATCGCGGAACGGGAGTCTGCCGGCGTCTCCCCGAAGGAGCTCCAGGTGGTCGTCGACCCCGACCTGTCGGGCCTTCTCGCGGCCCTTCTGGAGCATCGGCGCGGAGATGTCAAGGCCCACGATGTCCGCGCCCCGCTCTGCGAGCATCACGGTGAACCGGCCGGTCCCGCAGGCGATCTCGAGGATGCGGCGGTCCTCTACGGGTCCGAGGGCGTCGAGGACCGCCTGCTTCTCCCGCCGGTCGATGAGCCGACCACCCCGGGAGAAGCGCTTCTCCTCGTAGTCCTCGGCCACGTCGACCGCCTGGTACCACTCCTGTCCCTTCACGCCACCACGTCCCTACTCGACCCGGCAATTAAAACCGTACTGGAACGCGGCTCGCGTCCACGTACCAGAACGGAACGGACCGGACCGGAACGGAACGGAACGGACCGGAAGGGACTACCCCACGTTCTCAATCCGCTGTAACCGGGGCCGGCGTTTACTAATCTCCCATGAAAATACGTGATAAACGGAGCCCCTCCATGTCCACCCGACGTGTCCGGACCGCCGTCCTGGGCCACGAATCAGCCACGCCGTACTCCCCGGCAGGGGTCGGATATGCCGTCCTCGCCCTCCGCCTCGCGATGGGGTGGGTCTTCTTCAATACCGGAGTCAGCAGGCTCCTCTCGTCGGGGTGGGACACCCACACCTTCGCCGGAACGATCCCGCCGTCCAATCCCGGAGCCGAGGTCGTCGCGGCGCTCGCCACCCGGGCGCCGTGGGCCCTCGAGGTGTGCCTCACCTATGGGTTCGCACTGGTGGGGGTGGGTTTGCTCTTCGGGGCCTTCTTCCGCCTCAATGCGCTGGTCGGCGGCGCCCTCATGGGCGCCACCTGGGTCACCTCCCTCTCGGTCCAAGCGGGAGGATTCGTCAACCCGTATCTCATCTACGTCCTCGTGTTGTTCGGCCTCGTGGCCTTCGGGGCAGGGCGGGTCGTCGGGCTGGACGCACTCTTCGAGGGGCACTCCCTGGTTGAGCGACACCCACGACTGCGACTGCTGCTGGGGTAGGTACACGGTTCAACCTTGGAGAGGGCCCAGAGATTCAACCGGTCAGGACGTTCACCGGTTCGATGCGGAACAGGACGCGATCCCCGGACTCGTCGTCGTGGTGTGGGTATCGGTCCACGTCCATATACCGTGCTGCCAGGGCGTCGATGTGGGCGGCGGCGCCGCGCTTCGTGATCTCCTTCACCCGGCCCTGCACCGAGAGATATCGATAGGGGTCAGATGGGTCCATGACGGTCACCCCGACTCGCGGGTCGTGTTGGACATTCCGGTGCTTCGTCCGTCCCTCCGCAGTATTCACCAGGAGAGCCGGGTCGCCGGTAACCTCCCAGGGACGATCCCTGCCGTCGCCGGAATCGTAGCCAATCCAGACCGGGGTCGGATGGGGCATGCCGTCCGGCATGAGGGTCACGAGTGTGGCGAACGCGTCCGTCTGGAGGAGATCGAGGAATGATTCCGGGATCTGCGCCATGGAGATGCGAGCGTGCCCCGTCAGGAAATACATGGTGTCGGGTGCACCACATTATATGATATAAGGTGTATAGTCACACCCATAGCCAAGTTTTACCTATACCCCTGTGAGAGGGAGAGCCATGAGCACGACCGTCACGCAGGGGCACTCACCGATCAAGTCGGACGAAGAGTTCCGCGAGCGGCTGCGCGAGCTGCCGCCGAGCGCGAAGCTCGTCGCCAAGGTCCTCGAGACCGAGGCGCCACTGTCGCAGGGGCAACTGGCCGAGGAGTCACTCCTGCCGGATCGGACCGTCCGGTACGCGCTCAATCGCCTCAACGAGGCGGGGCTCGTGGACTCCCGGTACAGCTTCCGCGACGCCCGGAAGCAGGTCTACTACCTCGACGGCTGAGGGGTCTCGCGATACGGGGACGACTTCGACGACCGAACGTTCCCAGGACGGGTGAACGAGCGGGAGCATCCCATATGTTCTCCTTGCACCGGACCCGCGGAGCGGGTGTTCCAGCGATATATCGGTCCTCAGACCGAGTGTCAACGATCGATACCACTCGTTCTGCGTGACCCACGTCGCCCCATGAAAGGGGCGTTCGAGTCTCACTCACCGAACCCCGCTGTCCTCGCCCCGGGGAACTTTTCCCCCCACCGTCCCTCCCCGAATGTGTGATCCGCCGGGTCGAGCTTCCGATAGCCGATCGCGTCCCCTCCGGAGGGACGAACGCCTACTTACTCGGGGAACCCACCGTGCTCGTGGATCCGGCGAGCGAGGCGGTGCTCCAGCGGGTCGACGATGCCCGAATCGATCACGTGGCCGTCACCCACACCCACACCGATCACGTCGGCGGGATGGAGACCGTCGCAAAATCGACAGGGGCGACGATCTGGGCGAGAATGGGACAGGCAGACCGGTTCGAGCGCGAAACCGGGGTCGAGCCCGACCGCACGTTCACCGAAGGAGACGAGCTCGGCGAATCCGGCGTGCGTGTGATCGACGCACCCGGACACGCACCGGACCACGTTGTGTTCCACCGGGCGGACGCCCTCCTGGTCGGAGACGTCGCCAGAGCCGACGGGAGTGTCATGGTCGGGACCCCTGATGGCGACATGCGAGCGTACCTGATCACGCTCAGGCGCCTCCGTCAGGCGGAGGTGACGCGGGCGTACCCGGGGCATGGGCCACCTATCGAAGATCCCGAATCCCGGTTCACGGAGCTCCTGGCACACCGCCGCAGACGGGAGCGGCGGATCGAACGGGCCGTGAACGACGGCGCCAGGACGGTCGAGTCCATCATCGAGGCGGCCTACGAGAAAGACCTCCGGGGGCTGGAGGACCTCGCGGAGCGGACCGTCCGGGCGCATCTCGAGAAACTCGCTGTCGAGGGGCGACTCCGGTGGGACGGGACGGTGGCCCACCCCATCTGAGCCCGACTGGTGGTCCGACCGGCGTTTTATCAACCCCAGTCACCCTACTCCGACTGTGGAGTCACTCGAGGCGGCCCTGCGCGAGGCACGCGAGCTCGACGTCGAGTCCATCGCGTCCGCAATCCAGCGGATCGGCTTCGAGTGCACGAGATGCGGGGACTGCTGTCGATCAGTCGGCGGGGACCAGCACACGGCCACCATCTTCCCGGCGGAGATCAGGGACGTCGCCGAGCGGACCGGGCTACAGTGGGGAGACGTCGCCAGACCCATGCCGTTCGGCCTGGAGGGTGGCCGCGATGTGACCTTCGAGTGGGCGCTCCAGACGGACGAGTCGGGGAACTGCCGGTTCCTCCAGGAGCGGGCGGAGAGCGGAGCGGAGCTGGAGCCAGGAGAGGGAGATGGAGGAGAAGGAGGAAAAGGTGGAGGAGGAGAAGGAGGAAAAGGTGGAGGAGAAGTAGGAGGAAAAGGTGGAGGAGGAGAAGGAGGAAAAGGTGGAGGAGGAGAAGGAGGAGAGGCTGAATCCACTGGGTGCTGTGGAGAGGGGGAGAACGGTGGGTCCGCCTGTATCATCTACGGAGATCGCCCCCTCATCTGTCGGACCTATCCGTTCAGTCTGGATCTCGGCGGGATGACGGAGCCGGACGAGGCGATCGTGGCGACCGACGGGCGGGTCCAGGCCCACGAATGCCGCGGTCTGGGGAGGTCGATCGACCGGGAGGAGGCGATGTCCCTCGCGCGGATGCTCAAACGTCGGGCCATCCGCGAACTCACGGAGGCGATACGGGTGGCCGCGAGATACGAACCGGTCTCCTCCGACGGAGAGATCGTCGTCCACGATTCCGAAGGGGCCAAGCGGCCGGACGGAACACCCCTTTGAACCGTCCATGGCTGGACGCGGGTGGGACAGGTTGGACGCGGGTGGGACAGGCTGGACGCGGGTGGGACAGGCTGGACGAGTCATGGTGCGGTACGGTAGCTGGCTTACCGGGGGAGAAACCCATCGTGGTATTCAAAGGGACTCCGACGGTGCCTCGTGGCCCGTCGGTGATAACTACTAATACGGGCGCCCGTCTCGGTTCCGGTCGGAGGTCTACGCATGGAAATCTCTGATGAACTGCTCTGTCTGTTCAACGCCGAGGTGACGGCATCAGACGATGGATACGTCGTCGAGATACCACGCCGGGAGGTCGAGACGGGGACCATCGAGCCGGGGGACATCTACCGGATTGCGGTAATCTCGCGCTCGGCGCCCGCCGCGGGGGAAGGAAGCGCCCAGACGGAGGTGCCCCCGGAGCCACAGCCCCCCGTCGAGGAGGGCGAGATCCGGTACGTCGAGATCGAGGACATCGGGAAGCAGGGCGACGGCATCGCACGGGTCGAGCGCGGATACGTCATCATCGTCCCCGGGGCCGAGATCGGCGAGCGCGTCAAGGTCGAGATCACCGAGGTCAAATCGAACTTCGCGGTGGGCGAGGTCATCGAAGAGACCTTCGAGTGAGTGTCGGCCAGCCCCCGGTCGCTCCCACGGGTATCAGGTGACGGTGAGACACATCGTTCCCGCTCACCAGCTCTCCCGCCGGTCGACTGGCGTCCGGATTCTCGATATCCATACCCGCGGGCCTGGAGGCAGAGAATCCGGGAATCGGGACCGCGGCGAAGACCGCTATCCGTTTGACTCACTCCGTTTGCGGTGGGGAACCGGAGGCGAGAGTGTCGAACGCGGAACCGTCGGACCCGGGACGATCGGATGCTCCGACGGTGGCGAAGCTCGAAAGGACGTCCGCGCCCGGTGCGGTCTCGACGGATTCCCACGGGCGGCCGACGACGATGTCCCCGGCTCGCGACCGACCGATCCCCGGGATCGCCGTGAGCTCCGCCATCGACGCGGTATTGAGGTCGAGCGGATGGGGGATCCCCGTCACTGACCGGTACCCGTGATCCGTTACGGCAACGTCGATGGCCCGTCCGAGCTCGTGTTCGCCCGGAATCCCCACGAGGAGGGGGTACGTTCCAAGCTGTCGACCGAAGGTTCGGCCGTCCTGGTGATACTCGAGATGGACGTCAGGGAGAACGGTCCCCGGCGGGGCCACCCGCCGCAGCATCGGATTGTCGACCTCCTCGCGGACGCGCCGTTTGTACCGCTTGAACCGGTCGGAGTGCGCCTCCGCCAGCGTGGCCCCCGTCTCGGCCATCTCGGTCCCCTCGAAGGCCATGACCTGGCGGATGTTGATCCGGCGCAGCATGAGGCCGGCGTCCCGGACGCGCTCGAGGAACGCCATGTTGTACTCGAAGGTCTCCTCGCGCTCGCCGGCCAGCCCGTGGACGAAGTTGATCCCCGGGAGGAGCTTGGGAAGCCGCGGTGAGACGTCGCTCGTTCCGGGTGTCGGGCCGCCAGATCCCCCGTGCTCGGGGACTGACGGGGCGTCTTCCGGGCCCTCGCCCGCTCGGAACCCGCCGATCTCGTTGACGATCTCGACGGCCCGGAAGGCCTCGTCCGCATCTACCAGCAGGTTGTTCTCGGACTGGACCGCCGGATCCGCGCTCTCCACCCCGAAGGCGGCCGTGTCCCCCGGGGTGTTGTGGGTCGCGATGATCTCGATGGCACGCCGGGAGCGCTCCGGCCACTCCACGATGGTCACCGGATTCATGTTGTCGAGGTGCAGCGTCTGGAGGTCCGGCGCGACCCGCCAGATCCCAGTGTAAAGGGTCTCCAGGGCGTCAGGGTTCGGCCGCTCGCCGTCGCCCCCGAAGGCGAGGATGTCGGCCTGTCTGCCCAGGCGGACGTGCCTGACCCCACAGTCGTAGAGGGCCTCGACCTCGGCGATCACGGATTCGGCCGAGCGGAACGTGGGATCGCCGTAGAGTGGCTCCGTACAGAAGGAGCACCGGTAGGCGCACCCCCGCGAGGTCTCCAGCTCGGTGATCAGATAGTCCGGGAACCCTGGATGCTGTTCGACGACGGTGGCCCCCGCCGGGGCCCAACGGTCGAGCTCGGCCTCGGTTCGATACCTGTCGTTGAACCCCTCCAGACCGTTTCGGACGAGGTCGTAGGCGGCCGCCTCGACGTCGGCCATCGCCAGGAAGTCGAAGTCGAGCTCCGAGCGGGCCGTCTCCGTCGCCCCCTCGTTCCGCTCGCCGACACCGAACCGGATGGGGCCACCCATCACACTCGTCCCCTCGGCCACCCATGCCAACTCCCGGACCTCCTCGGGTTCGGCTGGCGTCCCGCCGACGTACGTACCCGGAACGGTCATTCCCCCGAGATAGAGCATGAGGTCGGCCCCCTCGACGTCGGCCCAGGCAGAGCGGTCCTCCCGGAGCCCATCGATGGTGTGGTAGGTGATCCGGGATCCGGGGACGCCGGCGTCGAGGAGGGCCCCTGCGGTGTAGCGGGGATAGGTCGAGATGTACGGCGGGACCCCGAAGTGGGCGGGCTCGTCGACGTACCCGTCGACGATGGTCACCTCGAGGGTCGACGGGTCGGTCATCGGGCCCGGGTTGGAACTGGAGGGACATAAGGTCGCCGCGCGTCCGGGCTGCGAGGACCGCCTCCGGGTGACAGCGGGGGGACAGGTGCTACTCGGTACCAGTGTCCGGGTCCCCAAGGCCAATATTGAAACGCGCCCGAGCCGAATCCACTCGTATGCCACCGACGAAGGAGATCAGGTGCACGGACGCCGATTGCGTCCTCGACATGTTCGAGCTCCACTTCACCTACGACGTTCCCGACGACCTCCCGATCGCGGAGCTCTCCTGTCCCCTCTGTGGGGGAACCGACTGCCTCGAGGAGATCGAGGTGTGACTGCTGGAGGGGACCAACCCGTGTCTCACCCATGTATTTAACCCGATTCGGGCGCATCGTCCATCCGATATGATACCCGACAGGGCCCCGATTTTCGAGTACGGCCGATCCGTGGGCCAGGAGGTGCTCTCCAGGATGGGCCGCGCCTCTGGTCGGCTCCAGGAGGAGTCGCCGCTCCCGGCGGACGTCCTCGAGAGCGAGGACGAGTACCTGGTGATCTTCGACGCGCCCGGCGCGACGGCCACCGATATCCAGGTCCAGCTCTCGGACGGGACGCTCGAGGTCCGGATCGACCGGTTCCGGGCCTTCCGCGAGGACTACGAGATGGTGTTCCCCGGCCGGGGACTCGAACTCGATGGGCGTATCTCCCTGCCGGACGATGCGGTGGCCGACGGGGAGGACGCCCGTGCCGTCCTCGAGGAGGACGGGACGCTCTCCGTGTTCGTCCCGAAGGAGGGCTCCGGAGCCGATGATGCCGAGGTGGACGGAGAACCGCCCGAATCAGACGGGAGCGGGTCCAATTCGAGCGGTGAGTGACAGTCCCTGAATGACCCCGGTGGGTTCCGACCGTGCATTCCAAGTGGCCCGGATCGGCGATCAGCTGAGGAACTCCTCGAGCCCCCGTGCCGGATACCCGATCACGGTGTCCACCCCAGCCTCCCGGAGTCGGGCCGCACGTTCCGCGATCTCATCGGCATCCCCAACGAGCCCGTAGTCCCGTGCGGCGGCGAGGAGGACAGCTCTGGCGTCTCCGCCAGCACTCGAGTCGGTCTCCGCCCCCGCCGGGAGGCGGTCGGCGACGCGTCGCCGGCGCGCGACGTATCCCCCCAACGCCCCAAGAATCTCGTCCTCGTCGTCCGTGAGGACGGTGGGGGCGTACACGGCGAGCTCCCCTTCGTACCCGGCAGCCCGGAGCGCTCGGACATCCCGCTCCGTCGTGTGTGAGAGGAGCTCGAACTGGGTCTCGCCCGTGGCGAGTGCGATGCGTTCGACCCCCTCAGTGCCGATCCAGGGGTCGTCCACGTACGCCATCGCCTCCCTGAACCGGGGAGCGACGGCTCGCCGCCGCTCCTCCCCCCGGAGGTAGGCCGGGTGCCCGGCCACGAGGACCGACCGTGCCTCCGCGGGAAGGGCTCGGAGCCGGGCGTCGTCGCCGAGCGGGTCGAACCCGTCGGCCCGCACGGGGACCGTCACCCGGACCGTTCGCTCCTCGGCGAGGGCCGCGATCGTGTCCTCGTCTGGCACGTGGTCGTGGCCCTCGTAGTCCACCGTGATCGTCTCGAAGGGGAGCTCGAAGGCCCGGGATACCGATACCTCGGAGGGTTTGATCGCCACCCCGTCGAAGCACGCGGCTGGTCCGTCCACTTGCACCGCGGTCCCGTCGGTGGATTCCCCGCTCCCTGTTCTCGTTGCGGTCGACCCGTCGACGTGCTCGTCACTCCTGGACATCGCGGTCACCTCGTGAGAAGGGATCGTCTACCTGTCGTTCACTGTCCTGCCGGAACGCGATCCATCGTCTTCGCGACCATGTATCTCTGAAAAGCGCCGTCCTGAAAATAAGTGTTGCGTCCGCGTCAATCCTCGGCACTGGGGGAGCGGCATTTGGGAGGCGAGAGTGTAGAGGGAACACCCGCCATTCGCAACCTCTCTGCTCGGGTCACCCCGATGGATCCGCGTCCGGGTCGACGACGTGATCGACCTCGCCAGGCGCCTCCCAGTCCGTGGCGAGCTCGAGGAACTGGACCAGAATCCGCCCTGTCGCCCCCCAGACCGTGTAGGCGTCGACGTGGAAGAAGTGGATGGTGGCCTCGCCGAACAGCGGATGCTCGCGGCGCTCGACCTCGTAGTTCCCGGGATCGGTGAGGGCGGAGAGCGGGAGGATGGCGACCTCGGAGACCTCCCGACCGTCTGGCCGATACGTCCGGTCGGGGATGCGGGCAACGAAGGGGGTGATGGCGTACCGGCTGGTCGTCCTCGTGTCGTCGAGTCGGCCGACGAATCTGATCTCGTCCGGGCGGAGCCCGATCTCCTCGTTCGCCTCGCGGATCGCCGTCTGTCGCAGATCGCCATCCCGCGGCTCCTGCCCCCCTCCGGGGAATCCCATCTGTCCCGGGTGCTCGCCGAGGTGATCCGAGCGCTTGATGAAGAGGATATGCGGGCCCTCGGGACGCTCGACGATGGGCACCAGGACCGCGGCGTCGCGTTCCTCGTCGCCGATGGCGACGGGCTCGTACGCGGCGACGCGGCCCAGGTCCATACCGGTCGTGAAACCGCGAAGGGCCTTAACTCACCCGGGGTCGCACCGGGAATCACCCGGGGTCGCACCGGGAATCACCCGGGGTCGCACTGGGATTCACCTGGGGTCGCACCGGGAATCACCCGGGGTCGCACTGGGATTCACCTGGGGTCACACCGGGAACGTCCACCTCACGCGGAATCGGCTGTGCCGGAGTCGGGTCGGTCCGCGATCGCCTCGAGGCGAGTTCGCACGTCGGACAGGTCCAGTCCGGCCCATGCTTCCGCGTCGTAGGTGACGTCGACCAGTTCGGCCGCCCGGTCTGGATCGTCGAGTCGGGCTGCCTCCGCCGCGAGCCGTCTCCGCACGGCCCGCTCGATCGCCTCCTGTGGGACACTCCGTCGGTCGGCGTCGAGGATGTGCGGGAGGTCCTCACCGCCCTCCGGGACGGTGGGGAACGCGGTCGGGCCCGGGACCATTACCTCTTCGGAATCGAGCGTGACCGCGAGGAGGACAAAGTGATCGAGCGCCGAGTCCAACGCCGCCTCGATCGCCTCGGGTTCGACGTCGTCCCCCCGACGGAAGGCGAGCTCCTGGACCCCCTGGACGAGGGACTCGCGAGGAAGCGCGCCGAAGAGATCCACCAGCCCCGCGAGCTCGTCCGCCTCGAGGTCCATGTGGCGGGACTCGGTCCGACCGGATTTGAGTCTGTCCGTTCGACCCCCGCCAGCAGCAACCCGGCGTTCCGGCGAAGTCAGGGCACCTCCTCGAGCGCGTTCGTCCGGGCCCGCTCGAGCTCCTCGAGCTGGAGGGGGTCGGTGGTCCAGGCGGGAAGTCGGTCGTCGGGGCCCGGTTCCTCGATTGCCTCGGCGTAGGCGGAGACCTGGTCGCGCTCGTGCTCGGCATCGAAGGACAGCCCATTGAATGCCGCATCCGCCGCGTACTGCCCGATCAGCCCTGCTGCGGTGGACCGATACCGCTCCCTGAGCGAGGGGAGATCCACCTCGACTCCCTGCTCGTCGAGGATGCGAAGCAGGGCGCGGGCGACCCCTTCACTCATGTCCGACAGCCCCGTCGGACCGGAGACCGCACGGTGCTCGTGCTCGTAGCGCCCCAGGTCTACCTGCGCGGTCCCGTCGAACCCGGCCTCCCGGTAGGCCTCCCCGAGGAGGCCCACCTCGAGACCCCACCGCCGCTGGAAACGGAGCTCGCTGGCGACGGCCGAGGCCATCGCCATCTCCCCGGCGAGCGCATACCGGAAGGAGGCCAGATACCGGACGACTGGAGCCGGGGTCTCCGTCTCGACCGCGCGGACCAGGGGATCGAAGAACAGCCGGAGCAGCCGGCCGTAGAGCTGGCCGTTCTCCACCCGTGCGTAGTACGCCTTGACGAACGGGTACCCCTCCGCGAGGGGGAACAGGAGCTTGCGCACGTCCCGAGACTCGTGCGAGCGGACGTCCGCGTCGTGGAGCGCGACGAACTCCCACTCCGTGGCGAGGCCCACGGCAAGCCAGACGTCCCGACCCTTGCCGAAGGTGCCGTCGAGATCCGCCGCGTCGAGAAGCTCCCGGACTCCCGGGGCGTTACACCAGAGGATTCGGAGTGGGAGGTCGAAACTCTCCAGCCACCGGATGATCTCCCCCACGCGGTCGGCGGGGGCGCGGACCGGGACGATCACCGCGCCGGGTTCCAATGCCGCGAGCGACGAGAACACCCGCTCCGGGGCCAGGCCCGCGAAATCCCGGTGGGTGACCGGGACGATCACCGCCGCCCTGGAGAGTGGCGCCGGGGGGTCCGCCTCCCCGAAGTCGTGGAGGGTGGTGATCCGCTCCTGGCTGTAGTCCATGGGCCACCTGGCCCGTCCAGGGGGATTTAGCTTGCGGCGCCGGACCGGGTTCCCGACGCATCGGCGTCACCGCGCGGTGTCGGGCAGGCGACCGGTGACGAATAGCGCGGCGAGGACGAGGAAGACGACGAGCAAGACGACCGCGAAGCCCCGATAGACGAGGTCGAACGGCAACCCTCGCTGGACCAACGCGCCGACCACGAGGCTCGCGCCCGCCTGGATCAGCATCATGGTCGCGCTGTAGGCCGAATACGCGCTCGAGCGATCCGCATCCGGGAGCGAGTCGAGGAGATAGGTGTCCACGGCCGGGAACATGCTGTGGATGACGTAGCCCATCCCGACGGCGACGACGATGATGCCGGGGAGCCCCCGAACCAGTGTCATGGCGAGAAGCGAGATGACGAATGTCCCCAGGATGGCGAGCATGAGCGAGACGTGTCGGACGCGGTCCGCGAGCCGCCCCGTGAGGAAGAAGGCCGGAACTCCCGCGGCGAAGATGACGGTCAGCAGGGTCTGGGCCACCTGGAAGTCCACGTCCTTTGCGGTCGTGAGGTAGCGGACGAAGAAGTTGAAGAAGCCATTCCAGACGAAGCCGGTCGCCCCCACGACCGCGACGGCAGTGAGGACGATGGGCCACTGGTTCCGGACCGACCGTCTGAGGTGCCGATCCCTGGTTCCCACGTCGGGGAGGTCCGTCCGCTGGGCCGCAATATACAGTGCGCCCGTGGCCACGAGCGCGACGCCAGAGAGGGCGACGAACGCCACCCGCCAGGAGGACACGAGGAGGATGGCGCCGATGGAGAGCGGGGCAACCACCGCGGCGAGCTGGGCGGCCATCCCGTGGACCCCGATGACGCGACCCACGCGGTCGGGAAAGAGCTCGCTCACCAGCGGGTTCGCGGCGATGAAGTAGGCCCCGCTCGAGGTCCCGATGAGGAACGCGCCGAGGCCGATGGTGAGGATGCTGTCCGCAAGCGCCGTGAGGCCGGCCGAGACGGCGAGGAGGAGGCCGGTGGCGAGGACCACGCGATGCCGACGGATGCGCGTCAGGAGATAGCCGGTCGGGAGCCTGGGAACGGCGCTCCCGAACCAGGCGAGCGTCGCAACCAGCCCGGCGGTGGCTTCGCCAACCCCGAAGATGCGGATGAAGGGATCGAGCAGGGGGGCGAACACCACCCGACCGAAGTTCACCAGGAACACCATGAGGCAGAGCGAGCCGAACACGCCGAGCCGCCCGGCCTCATCTCGCGCTTGTCCCGTCGTCACGGTCGGGGGTATTCCCGGGACCCGTTCAAGGCTTCCGGTCCCCGTGCCCGTGCCACCCGGGAACTTTTGACACCCCGGGTCGGAGTACCCTGTATGGACTCGGTCAGGAAGGGGCTGCGGCAGGGTGACATCACGAAGGACACCTACGACCGCCTCCGATGTGCCGAGTGCGATACGCGACTGAAGCGCGAGGACGACCCGGAGGAGGTGGGGGCGGTCAGGATCTGTCCGGACTGCGGGACGGAGTGGCGGCAGCTGTGATGGAACGCCCAGGTCAGTCGGACCGCTTCGCCTCGACGAACTGGTAGAACTCGGCGAACTCCCGGAGCGTCATTGGCCGTCGTCCCTCGATCTTCTGTTGGATGTCCCGGGCATCGAGCTCCCCGTCCAACCCGGCCGCCAGTGCGTCGACGTCCACGATTGCCGCACTCATCGCCAGCAGCAATCGGTCGCGGAGGTCCTGGGCGGCGACCTCGCCGTCCGGGTGGTCCCCTGTGAGCGCCAGGATCGCCCCTGCCTCGGAGAGCGAAAGGGGTGGGTCTGCCCCGGACGGGTCCTCCAATCGGGCCTCGGCAATCCCGGTCTCGCTGGCCGCCTCGGCGACTCCCACCTCCCGGACGGTTCGGACGAGAGAGTTCGCCATCCGTCGGTGGAGCTCCGACGGGGAGAGGGCCCCCGGGTCATCGATATCCGCCATCAACATGGGTGTCCCTTTGTGTCCCCGTGTCTTCTTCCTGTTGGACCACCTCGCCCCAGCCGGGCGAGCGCTCGTCCGCGTTGCCGTCCACGTCACCGACCCCGGGCCATCCCGGCGGAACGACCACGAAGACGCCAGTCTCGAGGGTGAAGGTGATCGGTCGGTTCCACCCGATGGGGTCGTCCATCCCGTCCCCATCGACGTCCAGCGAGACGAGCTGCTTTTGCCTGGTGTAGGTGAGGGTCCCGTCTCGCTCCCCAGACGGCGTGGCGTTCGCCGCGCTGACCGAGAAGCTGTCGTATCGGCCGCGAACGGAGACGTGCCAGGCGTTCGCCGTTGCGTACCAGTACCCCGGGACCGGGGTGATCGGAAGGCCCGCGGGCAGCCCCACCGCCCGCTTCCCCCGTACCCGTTTGCTCGCGAGATCGACCGCCTCCATCGACGCCGTGTGGAACGCCGCTGCGGTCGTCTCCCGGACGACGCTCGCCGATGACTGGCGTGCGGCCGCGACCACCCCTTCGTCGACCCGGATGGCCGTCGATTCCCGGAGCCTGCTGGTCTCCACCCGGAGTGTGACGGCGAGGAGGTCGTGTCGACGCTCCCCGACCGACCCCGCGAGACGATTCGCGATGCCGGTGGCGATGGAGCCATCCGCAAGGGCAGCGGCCCGCTCGGCGAGGGACCCCCGGCTCCGGAACGCCCTCCGGATTGCCCGTCGCGCCCGAGCCCTCCCGTAGCGCTCCGGTATCGCGCGCTCGTATCGCGCCCTCGCCTCGCGCAACGAGTCCCGAAGCGCGTCTCGCAGGTGCTCCCGGCGCCGACGGAGCCTGGGCGTCTCGTCCGCTTGCGGGACAGCCTCGAGCGCGGAGAGGGTCCTCGCAGCCACGGAAAGGGAGACCGTCTCGGGGCCTCCACCCACGATGGCGCGAGTCACGGTGTCTGCGGCATCCCCGTAGGGAATCGCGAAGAGATTGATATTCCTCGCCGCCAGGGCGGGGGTCCCCTTCCCGTCGGCAGAAACCAGAGAGAGGTACAGTGGCCGGGATTCGACGGCGGTTGCGATGGATGAGCGCTTCGCTCGGTCCACGGACGGACGCCTCGTGGGGACGGCGTGCTCCTGGAGCGTCCCGACGAGCTCCTGCTGGAGCCGGTCGAGGAGCGTCGACCGTCCCCGGAGGGCGCTGCGGACGCGGTCGAGATACGCTGCCTTCGTCGCCCCCGCGGCCAGACCCGAGAGGGAGCGGTATCGTCGAGGCGCGTCGAGCAGCTCCGCCCGACGGGCTCCCAACTCCGCCGCCAGCATGGAAGCGGGGTTCGCCGCACTGGCGATCGACCGGGGCCGGGCGGTTACCGACACCTCGCGGACACGCCCGTGGAGGGCGGCCACCTGCCGGTATGCCCGCCGTCGCACCCGATCGGGCGGCTCGAACTGGATCGACAGCCAACGGGATCGACGGCGGCCCCTTGTTGCCCGGCGGGCGAGTGCACCCGGGCCGCCGAGATGATTCCGCACGGCTCGAGTCGCCCGACGGGGAAGTTGTTGGCGCATCTCATCGGGGAACGGACAGGCCCCGGCGGGCTTCGACGGCGCGTAGCGGGATCCCCGATAGCCACACTGGAGGTCGATACGGACCCGATACGTCACCGTGCGTGTCCGGCTCGTGTGGATGTGTGAGCCGTTTGTCACCCAGTGATGGCGTCTGGTGTGTTTCACGACCACCGTCCCGTGGAAGGACCGGAGGGTCCGGCCGTGCTGGCGGGGCGACGACCAGGAACCCGTTCGAAGCCGTCTCGTCGTGTGTCGCGTGGTGAAATGCCAGAGCACCTCCCGGGGGCGGACACCAGCCCGATCGACGTCTCGATGCACCTGGCGGGCATGCATGCGGGCCCGGACGCGGGCCGTGTACACCGCCTCCAGGGTCCTATTGAAAGGGGTCCGGCCGTTCCCGGAGACGAAGGACCGGAACGCCTGGTCGGCCGTTCGATCGACGTGATAGGAGTGCCTCCGATTGGCCCCGCTAGGCAGACGGATGGGCCGGGTCTCGGACGGCGCCGCCTCGGGGTCACCGGACACCGACCCGAGTGCCTGTTCGAGCATTCCCTTCGCTCCCGCAGCGCCGTCGCGATAGGCCACGTTCAGGCTCGCCCGCCGAAGCGCCCGGGCACTCTGGTTATCGACACGTCCGAATACCTCGCGCTGCTGGGCGAGCAGGGCGTCGTTCGTCATGAGTTCGATGTGCCGGTTGGCGAGGACGTTTCCGATGGGTGCGCCGCCGTACTGAGCCAGCCCCCGAGCCCAGGTCACGGCGAAGAGGCGGGCAGTGAGCCCCTGGTCGAGGCCGGGCTTCAGGAGTCCACTGTTCAGCCGCTTCTCGTACGCGTTCACCCGAGCGTGGAGCTGGAGCGCTGGAATCGGCGCGACGAGGGAGACATCGTATCTGAACTCGTCGGTCGTGGTCCCGTCGTGTCGTACCGTGACCGTGATGTTCGTCAGATTCACCCGGAATTTTCGACGGTCGATTGGGGTGATGCTCACGTTCGCCATCGCCCGGCGAGCGTCTGCCAGGCTCCTGATGGGTTCCAGGGAGACCTGTATTGTCACCCCATCTGAGCGCGTTCCCACCGTTCGAAGGTTCTCCCGGGCCGCAAGGGCCACCAGCAGGCGGAGGTAGCTCCGATATGGGGTCTCCTCCGAGAGCAGACCGGCCATCCGGGTGGAAGCTGGATCGAGAACGGGGTGTGCGGCAGCCCGCCGACCCGCAGATCGGATGGCGGCGGAGAGAGCCATCCTGGCCTCGGTCTGGGCCTGATCGACGAGCTCGGGGGCTACAGGGCTGGAGCGCTCCGGAGCGCCGATGGAGCTCGTGTACATCGTGGTGGTGAGGAGAAGCAGCGCTCCCAGGACCGCGAAGGGGATCCGCCCCCGACGGTCGTCGGCCAATCTCACGGCGACCACCGCCGGACGACCACGAGCGGCCGACAGGCCGGGCGAGATTCACTCGAGGTGGTGGGAGATCGCTCCTTGTACCCGTAGACCGCCGACCTGACCGGGACGTCCGTTGGAGGCGTCGATCCGATGCGAAGTACAGTCCCCTCGTCACGGGGTGTGCAGACCGCCACGAGCTGGACGGGGGACCCGATCCGATGAAGACGCCGATCGACCGCTGCAGTCACCGCCTCGACGAAGGCCCGCTCGCGGGGGGTAACGGGAGGCACCGTCGCCCTGGCCGCCTCCTGGAGCAGGCTCCCGACGGTGCCAGTGACGGCGGCCCGGCCCTCCGGGACCCGATACGTCACCTCGAGGCGAGAGCCCAGGAGCACCGATCCCTTCACCTGGGGTTCGGGTGGTGCCTGCTCCGGAATCGTCGCGAGCGTCCCCACGCTCGCTGCCACCAGCAGCATGGCGAGCGCGACGTCCACAGGCGTGCTCATCCCCCGGTCTACGTCCATGTGCTCACCCTGATCCGCCCCGGCCGGGCACCGTCTGCTGTCTGGACGAGGACGGTTCTGGTGATCGTGCGGGCATCGGTCGGCGGCGACGGACCCGCTCGCCAGACCCGCCCGTCCACCCTGACGACGATGGCGAGCCGGTGCCCGTCCGGGGCGGACGCGAGACCGGCTTCGAGACGGTGGGGTCGAACGACGGTCCCCTCGGTGACCGAAGCGAGCGCATTCGTGAGTATCGCCCCCTCGGAGGTTGCATGACCACCCAAGGTGACGTTCGCGAAGGCCACCCCGTACACGGACAGCGCGATTGCGAACACCGCCAGGGCGATCAGGGCCGGAAGGGGCTCGACCTGGCCCCTACGCGCCGACGAGAACACAGTTCACCTCCCCATAGGAGACGCGGCGAACGTGGAGGGTCGATGGAGCCACCTGCCAGGTGGGCTCTCGTGCTCGAGCCTGTTCCACCGCGGCCTCGAAGGACCGTGGGGCACCGAAGACGGATTCGGGAGTCGCGCCGTGGAGCACCTTCGAGAGACCGGAATCCGGCGACGCGGGCGTCACCGGGCCAAACGCGAGGGTCGCGTGAGCCGTCCCCCCGGAGCCACGCAACGCGATGCGCTCCGGGCCGATTCGGATCTCCGCCGCGTGGATCCCGACCGTCCCGCTGGCCGTGACGTCGCTCGCGGCAACCCGGTCGATCGTGGCCGCCACCCGGTCCGCGGCCGGTGGGGCGGCGGATGGAACCCCGCTGATGACGCCGAACATCCCGGCGCTCGCCAGGAGCAATCCGATCCATATCGGTGCCGCATCCGTCGGGACGCCGAACATGGACCGGGATGGTCCGGTTCTGATATTTAAACATATACCCGCCCTACACGGACACGACCGTCCGGGCTGCCACGAACGTGAACGGGTAGAGGAGGCTCCCGGCACAGAGCGCCAGGCCGACTCGGTAGGCGATCCGCACCGGATCGAAGCCGCGCTCCAGGACGACGGAGAGACCCGGGAGGACGATGGCCAGTGCGAGGACGTAAACCCCGATGACGACACCGAGGTCGGCTACGTGTACGGGCCCCCCGGGGGCGTCGACGCTATCCATCCCGGTGGCCAGCGCCACCGTCACGCCGGCGATGGCCGGCGCGAACGCGATGGCCGTCTGCCAGAGGGTGCCCGTCGTCTGTGCCAGCTCCCGGCGCGCCTCCCGCTCCACGCGCTGGAGGTCCTCGAGATAGGCGGCCATAGACAGGAGCGTGTCACCGGCCGGGGCCCCCTCTTCCCCGGCCGTGGCCAGGAGGGTGACGACCGTGCGAGCCCGGTCGCTCGGCAGATCCTGCAAGGGTCCATGCGGGCCACGGAACGCCGCCCGAACGGGAACACCGAGACGGCGGTGGACGACCGACGCGTCGTCGAACATGTCTCCCACCGGACCCGTCAGTCGATCACCGACCGCCTCGATCGCCTCTTCGAGCGGGACCCCTGTGCGGAGCCGCTGCCCGACGATGGAGAGTGCGTCGGGGAGTCCGTCCTCGAGGGTCGAGACTGTTTCCTGGCGCTCCCGGAGTGGCGCAAAGGCAACCACCATCGGAGCGCCGATGGCCAGGGCCGCCGCGACGAGCGGAACCGACCACGCCGGAAGCAGGGCGTGTCCGAGTCCCCAGGCTACAACAGCAGCCCCGAGACCGATCGAGGCGAGGACGTGGAGTGGTGATTCCGCCGCGATATCGACGAACGCCCCGCCGGGCGCGGAAACGGCCGGCCTGCGGGCCACCAGCCAGATCGCGGCACCCAGAAGCCCGAGGGGAATCAAGACGTCGTACAGCCCGGCGAGGAGGACCAACGGGACCCCGGAACCGGTGGTCGTCACGACCGGGAGCATGCCGACGAGCGCGAGCGGAAGCATCACGCCGAAGGCGTAGATCGCCATCGTGGGGCCGCGGATCGAGGCCGCGAAGCTGGAGACTCGGTCGCTGGCCCCATCGAGCGCCGTCGAAAGGGCGCGCTCGAGGACTGCCTCCCGACCCGTCTCCGGGGTCTCGATCCCCGCGACCATCAGGGAGACCGAGCGCGTCAGGGAGTCGTCCAGGTCCTGGAATTCGGCGGCGAACGACTGCCAGGCTTCCCGGCCATCCGGCGCCGCCGTCCGGTGACGGCGAAGGCTCGCCCCCAGGAACCCGCCGGTCCGCCGGGCGGCGAGGTCGGCAGCGCTCTCGAGGGTCGGGGTCGTCCGCAACGAGAGGATGGCGTAGGCCATCAACTCCGGCGCCGAGCCGAGGGCCCGATTGCGCCGAAATCTGTCGATAATGCCATCCATTCGGGTCGAGGCGTACCAGACGCTGCCAACCAGTCCGACCAGGCCCACGACGCCCAGTGGACGGTACCGAGTCGGGACAGAACGGAGAGCGATGGCACCGACAATCACCGAAGAGAGGAGAATACCGAGCATCACTCTCGATACGAAAGGCTCACGCTCATTCCATTGAATGCCGGTCGGTGCAACTCTATTCAATTCCTTGACGAGGACGCGCTCCCCGTGCTGGATCCATCGACGGTACCGTTGCGGTCCCATCTGCCCCCGACCACTGGAGGAGGAGTCAGTCATCGGTCTCCCCCGGAGGCCCAGTTGCTTCCAGTCGACTGGCATGACCCCCGTCCTCGAACACAGCGGCCCGCTCCTGGATGCGATCCAGGACGTCCGCGTACGTCTCCGATGGACCGGCGAGTGAGGCCACGAACCGGCTGTTGCCCCGGTCCAAGCGGGGTTCGATTCGGAACGCCCCATCGGCGTACCTGAACAGGACGTCGGCGCCCTCATCGCTCACCTCCTCGATGGACACGACCCGCCGACCGACATCCACGGGAGCAATCGTGACGAGCAGGTCCGTCACCGCGAACGAGGACGCCGGAACGCCGAGATCCGAGACCACGCGCTCTTTCACCCCGGAATACCCCTCGCCATGGATGGTACCGATGACGGCGTCTCCGGCCGCCCCGACACGCATGGCCTCGTAGAGAACGGCCGCCTCGGGTCCACGGACCTCCCCCAGGGCGATGGCCCCGTCCCCGAACCGGAGGGCGGTATGCAGTGCCTCGTCCGGGTCGAGTTCCCCGGCGTCCCCGACCGACGCCCGGATCCGCTGGGCATCCCGGCCGGCTGTCTGGAGAGCGGTGATCGGCAGTTCGGGCGTGTCCTCGATGGCGAGGAGGCGTGCGGCCTGGGGGAGTTCCCAGAGGAGAGCCGCCGCGAGGGTCGTCTTCCCCGCACCGCGGGGCCCCGCAACCAGGAGGGATGCGCCCCGTTCCATGGCCACGGAGAGAAGCCCGGCCGCTTCGGGCGTGAGCGTATCCAGCTCGACGAGGGTCGAGAGTCGCCAGGTGTCAGTCCCCTCGGCGCGGAATGCGAATGCCGTGCCGTCGCTTGCGGGTTCCTGCACCCCGGACACCCGTACCGCGGGCGCGGATCCCAGATCGGTCAGGAGGGCGTCGATGGTTGGGTCGGCTCGCGAGAAGGCCCGGCCGCTCTCACGGCGGACCTTCGAGGCGAGTGTTGCGACCCCGCGATCGGAGAGGTGGACGTTCGACCGCATCGACCGGCCGCCAGCCCTGACCCGGAGGGTCGAGTGGTCCGCGGGCGCATTCACGAACACCTCGGAGACCGCAGGGTCGGCGAAGACGTCGTCGAGGACACCGAACCCGAGTGTGTGTTTCTCGAGGATCCCAGCCAGGGTGTCCACGGGTTCGTCCGGCCCCGCGACCGCCCTGACAGCGGCGACAGCGGAACCGACCCGGTCGTTCGTCCCCGAACGGTCGATGAGGGTGGCGCGGGCCTCCTCGAGGGTCTCGTACGTCTCGGGGTCGAACGTGGCCTCGAGTGGCTCCAGGTGATAGACCGGAACCGACCCATCCACCTCGTAGACGCGGACGGTCGCCCCGCTGTCTGTGACTCGAGAGTCGAGAAGCGTCCCGGCGGCCGGGGGGACCGGGTCGATCCGTGCGGCCGACATGGTCGGCCCGATGCGTGGACGGAGGACCGCTTCCAGGGGGCCACGATCCGCAAACGTTGAAAGACCTGTGTCCGCCGCGAGCGCGCCGACGCGCCCGGCTCGATCCCTGGCGTCGCTCGCCGCCCGCAGTGGGTCGCGCGCCGCGAGTTCGGCCAGTCGAGCGCTTCGCCCCTGGACCCGGTCGGCGAACGCGCCGGCCGCCGTCAGGAGGGCGGCTCCGGACCCTTCGTACAGGGCGCTGACCCCACCCCGCTCGACCCGGATCCGATCGGCGGGGCTCACGGCCATTGCCCCGACCACGGTCTCCCGACAATCCGGACTGTCCGCCAGCCGGCCGCCCCCTGGACAGTCGCGGGCGTCGACCACGAGCGTCGACCCGCGGCGGGTCGGTTGACACCGACACGCCTCCGTGTCATCCGTCCCGGGAAGGAAGCTATCCAGCATGGCCAGGGGTGGTCCCGCTCTCGGATGTAAACCCTCGGGTGATCGTGACGGACCGGGTGCCATTTCGAATCACGTACCCGAGCGTGAGGACCGTGTCCTCGTGGATCGAGAGTCCGGCCCCGTCGCCACGGATCGAGCCGTTACGGACAATCCGGACGTCGGTATCGGCTGGGAGGAGACGAGTGGATTCGCCCCCGGTGGGGATGCTGAGCACGTCTGTCCGGGCGGAGTCGGCCTCGGGAGCACCAGTTCCGGACCCGGCCGGGATGGACCCGATGATCATCCAGGGTCCATCGCGCTCCCCGTCCGGAACGTCTATCCTGACGCGGCGACGGGCACCAGGAACCCCCGGGGGAACCGGATCGCTCCGACGGGCAAGCGTCTCGATCGCCGCGACGAGTCGATCTCCCTGGTCCTCGACGGCTCGATCGGCGCGGGCATCCTGGGCGGACTCGACGACGGGCATAGCCGCGGCGACGAGGCCGGCCGCAAGCACGGCTGCGAGGAGGAGACGGACGCTCATCCCAGCTCGGCGAGGCGGTCCAGCAGCGATCGGAGCCGGCTCGAGGCGGACTCGCTCGGGGATTCATCCCCCATTTGAAGGGGCTCGGCGACAGCCTCCCCAGGAGCGTCGGCGGAACCCCCAGGCGCCGCACCTGCAGCCGGGGACGGATCAGCGGTTCGGGTTCCCTGCCGGTTCTCGAAGTCGCCCGCCGACCGGTCCGGGTTCTGGGCCGTCGCCAGTCGCGGCGGCGTGTTGGGTGCGGACTCGAGCCGCTCGACCGTGGCGATGGCCGCGTTGGCCCGCCGCTCGACCGCCTCGTTCACGTGGTCGATGTGACCGACGTACCCACGCAGGGCATCGACTGCGCCCGCCAGCTCCTCGACGTCCGCCTCGAGGCTATCCACGCGGGACGTGAGATCGGCCAGCTGCTCTGTGACGTCGCCGGCCTCCTCGAGGTGCGCCGGTCCACGATCCGTGCCGGTCAGGGCGCGTTCGACGGCCCGGAGCCGCTCGTCGATCCCGGGTTCTTCGGGCATCGACACTGGGTGGTCCGGTCATGCGTGAAAAACGTTCGGTCGTCCCAAGCTTGATACTCCGAGGCATCCACTCGGTATCCATGAAGGTCGCCCTGATCGGTCTCGGGCAGGCGGGTGGGAAGATCGCCCAGGCCCTCCGCGACACCGACGAGAAGGCTGGATACGGTGCAATCAGGGGTACGCTTGCCGTCAACACCGCCAGTGCGGACCTCGAGCCGCTCACCGTCGAGACGCTGCTCATCGGCCAGGAGCGCGTCTCCGGGCACGGCGTCGGGGCGGACAACGAGCTGGGTGCCTCGATCATGCAGAACGACGTCCAGGAGGTCATGACGTCCCTCGACGGCATCATCGATCCGGCAACGGAGGCCATCGTGGTCGTCGCGGGTCTGGGCGGCGGGACCGGGAGCGGCGGTGCTCCCGTCCTCGCCAGGGAGCTCCGGCGCGTCTACGAGATTCCCGTCTATGGATTGGGGATCCTTCCGGGCCGCGACGAGGGGGCCATCTATCAGGCGAACGCGGGACGCTCCCTGAAGACGTTCGTGAACGAGTCCGACGCGCTCATCCTGGTCGACAACGACGCGTGGCGGTCCTCGGGAGAGACCGTCTCCGAGTCCTTCGAGGCCATCAACGAGACCATCTCGAGGCGCATCTCGTTGCTCCTCGCCGCGGGGGAGAACGTCGAGGGCGTCGGGGAGGCCGTCGTCGACTCCAGCGAGGTCATCAACACGCTTCGGACCGGGGGGATGGCGGCGATCGGGTATGCGAGCGCCGAGGCCGCCCCGGACGCCGAGGACAACATCAACGTGGTCACCAGCACCGCCCGACGCGCGATGATGACACAGATGAGCGTGCCGGAGACCACCGTCGCAGATGCGGGACTGGTGATCGTGGCCGGAGAACCCGAGCGCATCCCCCGCAAGGGAGTCGAGCGGGCCCGAAAGTGGATCGAGGAGGAGGCCCAGAGCATGCAGGTCCGTGGGGGAGACTTCCCCCTCGAGAGCGACCGCCTCGCGGTCGTGATCCTCCTCTCCGGGATCGCCGGCTCTCCCCGGCTGGAGGAGTTCATGGAGCGGGCTGCCGAGGCGAGCAAGACCATCGAGCGCGAGGACCCCGTCCAGGCGTTCGATACCGACGAGCTCGACGACCTCATGTGAGCGTGCGGTCTTCGCGGGTGCGGTGGGGTGCACGATTCCGCGGAGTCGGATCAGAAGCAGTGGTTATCCAGACGGATCGGGAGTAAGAGAAGTGGACAGGAGTGGCGTTCGAAACGGATCGGCAGTGGACAGGAGTGGCGTTCGAAACGGATCGGCAGTGGTCAGGAGTGGCGTTCGAAACGGATCTATGTCGAAGACATCCTGAGCGCTCAGGACGCCGTCTCAGACGAGGCTTCGGCCGTCGAACGCGGCGGCGTCGTAATCGAGCTCCATCAGGTCCAGGATTGTTGGAGCGATATCGTACAGGTCGGTGCCCTCCGGGATATCCACGTCCGGATCGTCGACGACGAGGGTGGCGCGGTCGAAGGTATGCATCCCGTTTCGCGGACCCTGGTCGAACACCGCATCGTGGCCCTTGAAACCGGCCTTCAGGTCGAAGCCCTCGTTCGGGATGGCCACCAGATCCGGGGCGATATCGTCGTGTTCACCGTCGAAGGCATCCTCCTTCGGAACCACTCGATCGAGGACCGGGTCGCCGTCCGGCCCCTCCAGAGCCTCTAACTCCGCGCGGAGCTCCTCGCGGACCGCTTCGTACTCTTCCTGGGGGACTGCTCCCGCAGGCTCCCGTCCCTCCAGGTTGAGATAGAACCGACCGGGGATGAACGAATAGGCTCGGGTCTCCGGGGAGATGTCCCCGAGGTCCTCGTGATCCGCGTCGTCGAAGGAGAGCCAGCCGTGCTCCTCGAGCCAGGTGTTGAAGTGGACCTCGTACTCGAGCGTGGTGAATCCGTGATCGCTGGCGACGATCGTCGTCACGTCCTCGGGGAGGGCCTCGTGGAGTCTCCCGATGTACTCATCGACGGTCCGGTAGAACTCGAGGAAGTCCTCCCGGTACTCTCCGTCCCGCTCGTACTCGCGGAAGAGGAAGTGATTGACGCGATCCGTCGTCATGAAGACCCCGAAGAAGAGGTCCCAGTCGTCGGCGTCGATGTAGTGCTCGAAGGCCTCGAAGCGGGCGTCGAGGGTCTCGTAGGCGTCCTCGATGAACTCCCCTTTGTCCTCGTCGTGGCCGAGCTTCGCGTTCACGTCGATGCGGTAGTCGATCGATTCGAGGTACTCCGCGAAGTCCGCCGGTTGCGCGGCCTTCTCCACCTCCGGGGAGAGAAAGCCCGAGACCATCCGCTGGACGTCCCGCTCCGGCGGGAAGGTCACCGGGACGTTCATCACCGTGGCCTCGCGGCCCGCGTCCTGGACCCGGGTCCAGAGGCGGGTTGCCTGCACGTCCTGTCCCATCGGCACGTAGGTGTCGTACGAGCCGACCTCCCGGTCCTGGAACCCGTACACCCCCGTCTTCCCGGGATTGACCCCTGTGGTGAGCGAGGGCCAGCACGCGCTGGACTCCGGGGGCACGATGCTATCGATCGGGCCGCCACTCCCCGCCTCGGCTATGGCGGTGAGGTTCTCGAAGACGTCCGGGTTGTCCCGGATCAGCGTCCACGGCACCCCGTCGATCCCGATGAAGGCGACCCGCGGCGCGTCGCCGCCCCGCAACCGGTCGAACAGTCCCATGGTGGTCCGGGGCTATCCGGGACAGCTACAAGAACTTTCTTCTCTCCGGACGTGTGGCGGGGAGTGCGGGTTACGGGGAGACTGTGTGGTGGGGACATTGCTTCCACGATGGGCATGTCCCGTTTGCCCACGGGTCCGAAGAGGATGCTGGACGGTCCCCTTCCACTCCGTCATCGAAAACCCCTCTCTCCGATATTGAGAGGGGCACCGTTGAGTGCGACCCTACAACAGAACGGATGCGAGACGCGTGATAAGCGGAGAAACCGGAGAGCGGGGTCAGGGATTCGGCTCCAGCTCCTCGAGGTCGAGATCCTCGTCGTCCTCGGGTGGTTCGAAGTTCGTCGGGACCACCGTCAGGTGACGGATTCCCATCCGGGTATCCGTGACTGCCATCACACCATGGCGTATGGGCCCCTCGCACATGAAATTACCCATACGCATAATACATCCCACCACCCGGCGGTATGCGCACGGAGCATATCTGTTCGGGAGGGCGGGGGCTTTCGGGCGTCTGCTTCCCAGTGATATTGTAACGTACGACAAGGGGGCTTTCGGGCGTCTAGTTCCCACCGATTTTGGACCAAGCGCCAGGTAGGCGTACGTTCTCTGGGGAGGCACCTCCATCCCGCCAAAAAACCAGCCCGGGGTCAGGATCCCAGGATCACTGGGCAATGACCAAGGCTATCCCAACGCTGATGATTGGATGCCCCCACGATTCTGAACCCGCACCCCCGGGCGCCAACCCTACCCGAAGTGCTCCTCGTACAGCTCCTGGGAGTGCTCGATGGCGTCGAAGGCCGCCTGCTTGTCCTCCCAGCCGAGCGTCTCGGTCACCTTGCCCGGCTCGAGGTTCTTGTAGGTCTCGAAGAACTCCGCGATCTCGTCGCGGGTCTGCTGGGGGATGTCCTCGAGGTCCTGATAGTGGTCGTAGCGGGGATCCTCGGACGGGACGGCGATGACCTTGTCGTCCTGCTCGCCGTCGTCGTCCATCCGCATCAGGGCGATCGGTCGGGCCTCGATGACGCAGCCGGGGAAGGTCTGGTCCTCGACGAGGACCATCACGTCGAAGGGGTCCTCGTCGTCGTAGTACGAGCGGGGGATGAACCCGTAGTCGCTCGGGTAGTGGACGTTGCTGTGGAGGACCCGGTCGAGGACCACGCCGGGGATGTCCTTGTCGTACTCGTACTTGTTCCGCTCGCCCTTGAGACACTCGATGACCGCGTAGATCTCTTCGGGGGGGTTCGGACCGGTCTCGAGGTCTTCCCAGAGGTTCGCCATGGCGAATGGGTGTGCTCCACGCGGCGAGAAAGTCCTTTCGTCTCGGCGGAGCTCGTGGGCCAGTCATTGAGTTGCAGCGGTCCCGGGTACAGGCGTTCCCGAGAGCCGGGCGAATCGGAGGCCTCCGGGGGGAAAGTGGAACGAACACGATTTTCGGCACGTCGATCGGGATCGATCTCCCCATTTCTCCGTCGGGGGACATCCTCGATACGATGAAGATCCATCCGCACCGCGCCCGAATCCGTCGGGAATCCGATTGAGCGGACCTTCCATAACAGGGAGGCTCCACACGGGATGAGCCCGCTATCCGCCGTCGCCACCCTGTCACTCACCATGCCCTTACCCGGACCTTCCGGTATGGGGTGATAACATCTTATATTATTAACACGTTTTCGCCGCCGGACCGGCACCATCCGTCATCCAGAAAGCGAATAAAAATTCATTAACAATCGAACGGCCCCTATCGGTCCTGGAGAATCACGGGTGCGCGATTCCTGTCGTCGGTTATTATAAAGTGTTCGGCGGCTTCAAGAAAATGAAACCATTCGTGGATTGAGTAGTGTTTATATGCGGTGATGTGCTCTTTGAAGGTATGTCAAGCCAACAAACAGAACAGCAACAATCTGCACGCGACCTCACCGCGTTCCAGCGCAACATCCTCACGGTTCTCGCCGAGAAGCCCCGATACGGACTCGCCATCAAGCGCGAGCTCGAGGCCTACTACGGGGAGGAGGTCAACCACGGACGCCTCTACCCGAATCTGGACGACCTCGTGAAACAGGGGTTCGTCGAGAAGAGCGAGCTCGACAAGCGGACCAACGAGTACGCGCTCACGGAGGCGGGGGCGGAGGCGGTACTGGACCATCTCGAGTGGTCACTCCTCCGGTTCGTGACCGACAGCGACCGGGCGGAAGACATCGAGGACATCGTCGCGCGGGCGCTAGAGAGCTGAACCGCAGGGCGACCGGACACCTGAAGCGCTGAACCGCAGGGCGACCGGACATCTGAGGCGGCCCGGTTAGGGCCAGTACGGCATGGTGGCGGGTCGGGAAGCATCGTTCACAGTGGCGGTGGTTCGTCGACGACCTCGAACACGTGGCGAAGGGACTCCTCGATAGCCTCGCGTTGTTCAGGGGATGGCCACGCGTTCCGGGGGAAGTACTCATGGAGGAACTCCGTGACCTCCGGCCTGGCGGCGTCCTCCATCCGCTTCCCGTAGTGATTCCCCATGAAGTCCGCGAATGCCGCCGCGTTCTCCCCGTGTGGGGGTCCGTACTCGCGGCGGACCGTCTCGACGATCGCGCGGTTGTGCGACTCGATCGCGTCCCAGTCGTCCGGATCACCAGCGCCGCGGAGTGGCACTTCGACGGCGTCGTCGGTGTCCTCGATGGCAGCCAGGTTCGCCACCCCCTCGGCATCGACCCAGTCCTGGGGGTAACAGACGAGGACGTCACCGTCGGACTCCTCCCGGACGCGGGCCTCGTATCCGTGTTCGTCGAGGAGCTCGTCACGGTCCTCGCGGTATGCTGTCGCCGCGTCCGGGTCGGACGCGTCTCGGGCGAGGCGGGTGAGGCGGGTCGCCTCGTCCAGTACGTCGGCCGGGAGGTCGGTCATGATCGGGTCCGATCAGTCCTCGAAGGCCTCGTTCGCCAGGTCGTTCGCGCGCTCGTTCACCTCGCGAGGGACGTGCGTGATGGACCAGTCGTCGAATCGCTCGAGTCGCTCCCGGACGTCCACCCGGTGCTCCCGCAGCGTCGGGTCGTTCGTGTCCCACGCACCGGTGACCTGCTCGACGACGAGCTGGGAGTCACCGCGGATCTCCACCTCGTCGAACCCGTACTGGGCGGCCACCTCCAGCCCCCGGAGGAGGGCGCGGTATTCGGCCTGGTTGTTCGTCGCCCGCCCGATTCGCTCGCCACCCTCCGCGACGATGCCCTCCTCCGAGACGAGGACCCAGCCGATGGCCGCCGGGCCAGGATTCCCCCGGCTGGCCCCGTCGAAATAGAGATGCACCCGTCCGTCACGGTCCGCGGCCAGGACCGCGGTGATGTCCGTCGGCCGCGCTCCCTGGACGACAACCTTCCCGTCGTAGGCCACCGCGTGGGCCTCGCCGAGGTCCGCGTGCCACCGCTCGTGCTCGGTCTTCCCGGGCGAGATTTCCGCCCCGGCGTCCGCGAGCCGGGCTCGCGCCTCCTCGACGTCACACTCGATGACCGGCATTGGGGATAAGTCGGTGGACCCCCACATATAGTGATTGATATCGTCTTGCCTTAAGTGGGGTCCGTATACAGAGGGTAGAGGAGCCATATCCACCGATTCGGTGATTCTGTCCTCATTCTGGCATCTCGATTGACCCAACGAGTTTAAGTGACTCGACACTGCTACTATAAAAGTGCGATGACACGGTCCACCCGCCAGCGGGAGCGCGAGACCGCGGCCGAGACCGAGGAAACCGAGGAGGGGGTCAGGGAATGTCCGGAGTGTGGCTCTGACAATCTGGTCAAGAGTTCTGACCGCGCGGAACTTGTGTGTGACGACTGTGGGCTCGTCGTCGAGGAGGAGAAGATCGATCCGGGGCCGGAGTGGCGCGCCTTCAACCACCAGGAGCGCCAGGAGAAATCGCGGGTCGGGGCGCCGACGACCCAGACGATGCACGACAAGGGGTTGACGACGACCATCGACTGGAAGGACAAGGACGCCTACGGGCGCTCTATCTCCTCGAAGAAGCGAAGCCAGATGCACCGGCTGCGCAAGTGGCAGGAGCGCATCCGGACGAAGGACGCGGGCGAGCGCAACCTCCAGTTCGCCCTCTCCGAGATCGACCGGATGGCCAGCGCCCTGGGCGTGCCACGCTCCGTCCGGGAGGTCGCCTCCGTCATCTACCGCCGGGCGCTCAAGGAGGACCTCATCCGGGGGCGATCCATCGAAGGGGTGGCGACCTCCGCGCTCTACGCGGCCTGCCGCAAGGAGGGCATCCCCCGGAGTCTCGAGGAGATCTCCGAGGTCTCGCGGGTCGAGCGCAAGGAGATCGGGCGCACGTACCGGTACATCTCCCAGGAACTGGGACTGGAGATGAAACCCGTCGATCCCAAGAAGTACGTCCCCCGCTTTTGCTCCGAGTTGAGCCTCTCCGAGGAGGTCCAGGCCAAGGCAAACGAGATCATCGAGACGACCGCGGAGAAGGGGCTCCTCTCCGGGAAATCCCCCACGGGCTACGCGGCCGCGGCGATATACGCAGCGTCGCTCCTCTGTAACGAGAAGAAAACCCAGCGAGAGGTGGCCGACGTCGCCCAGGTGACCGAGGTCACGATCCGGAACCGGTATCAGGAACAGATCGAGGCGATGGGGATCCACGGCTGAACGCGGTCGGGGCGTGGGTCGGTTCGAAGCTGCCGGTTCATGGTCATTCGACGTTTTCGAGTTTCCCGTAGTGACACGGCAGGCCGGGGATGTGTCTATTCAAACATCTCGAGGGATGAACCTGGATTATCGTGCAGTCGGTCTCCGATGTAATCCAAAGCTCTAGTGCAGTGGTCGGGCAAAGCTCCCTGCAGATATCAATATCATTGGAACCCAGACGCCCGAAAGCCCCCGGGCGCTCCTAGACTCATCCTTCGGAGACAAGACGCCCGAAAGCCCCCGGGCGCTCGACTCGGGTGGCTCGCTGCGGTCCTCACTCCGCTCCCTCCGGTCGCTCCGTTGCGGTCCTTGCGTCGCCCGGCTTCCCGGAGCATCGGCCGGCTCCGCCGGCCTTACATAACGTGGGACCTCCCTCCGGTCGGCCCCACGCCCCCGGCCCCTTTCGGATTCCCACCCGAGCCG
>JBDGRH010000157.1:0-23171 GCA_042218225.1 Halodesulfurarchaeum sp.
ATGTCGCATTTGCTCCTCACCTACGTTCGTCGCAAAATGCTCCGTCAGGGATTTCACCACGAGATTTACGGGCAAGCCGATCGTACAGACCGATCCTTACGCCGAAACACATTTGTATCACAGTGTATTAATTTGTATACGTGCCCTCGATCAGTGCCCGGATTCCAGACGACGAAGAGGAGGAACTCGCGGAGGTAATCGAGATCCTCGGCGAAGACAAGAGCACGGTGATTAGAAGGGCTCTCAGCGAGGGTCTCGGATCGCTCAGGGAGCGAATCGCCATCCAGCGGTATCAAGCTGGTGAGATATCGGTCAACCAAGCCGCACGGCTGGCAGGGGTGACCGTCGCGGAATGGCTCGAGATCGCCCGTGAACACAATCTCACCACCCAACTTCAACCCGAGGACCTCGATTCAGATGTTGATGCAGCCCGGGAGCTATGACTCGGGTCTTTCTCGATGCCACCACGTTGATCAGTCTCGGTTCGATCGGCGAACCGGGTCTGCTGACGAATTTTTCCGGCGATCTGGTCGTCTTGCCGGCAGTGCAATCCGAGGTCGATACTGAGCCTGCACGGACGAACCTCCAGAGCTTCCTCGAATCACACGATATCGATCATGAAGTACATGGGTATGACGAACAGCTTCCCCGGGCAATGTCACTTCTCGAGGAATCAGAACGGAATGGTGATGTGGAAATCATCGCAGCGGTACTCGCTCTCAGAGAAGACGACAGGCCCGCTGGAGTGGTTTCGGATGATAGGCGGATCAGAACAACTGCCGATGCCTTTGGAGCGACAGTGACGGGAACGATTGGTGTCCTCGTTCGATCAGTAGGGGAGGGGTTGCCCGAATCGGCCGGACTCGATATCCTGGAACGTATCGATTCGCGCGGACTGCATATGACTGGTGAATTGCGGGAAAAGGCAGAATCGCTGATTCATGAAGCGGCTGAAGATGCCTGAGTCGGTCTCCCCGATGGACGAAGTACTGGAGGATATCCCTCGGAAGCTCATCCGAAAGTCGCTGCTGCCGATCGAGACGAGAACCGGGAAATCTCCGACGCACTCGACAGCGAGTGAGGGCCTATCCAGTTTTATACCGCGTGAGACTTCTCGATGGAAAAGTGCCAACGCGAATTGGGAACTCGGAGATTCCACTTTTTCGTGTTGCGGGCAAATCTTCTATTCCATCTGAGAGGGAGTTAATGCTCTGCATTTCCATAGTGCAGTAGAACGTTCCACCGGAGTAAAATCAGGCGAATGGAAGAATAAATTTCGTTATGCTCCGTCAGGGATTTGAACCGAAATCAGACGTGCTCGCTCACTTCGTTCGCTGTGCGCGACTGATAGGGTTCAAATCCCTTCCATCCGCTCTTCGCTCGCTCACAAAATTCGCTCGCTCCAGTGCTCCGTCAGGGATTTGAACCCTGGTCCTTGCCTCGAGAGGGCAAGATGATTGGCCGGACTACACCAACGGAGCGCACCTACTGGTATCCCGGTGACCGATAAAACGGTTTTGTTTCGAAGGCTCCCTGGCAGGCCATCACCCACGGACGACCGCCCCATCCCGCGCCGACACTTCACGGAGCCAACCTGTTCTTCCGGTTGCGCATGTGCTCGTCGTAGTATCCGAAGGTGATCGGTGCCCACTCCTCGGCAAGCGAGAGGATCTCCTCGGTCATCTGTCTGACCTCCCACTGCGCGTCGGCCGCGGCCCGCATGTCCGCGACGTGCATCAGCATCCGCACGTTGAGCGAGACGACCATGTTCACCTCGGTACCCAGCGGGAGGACGAACCGGGCGTCCTCCGGTGCCATCCCGAGGTCGAGCAGCTCCTGGTACGCCTCGACCGAGCGCTTCACGGACTCGCTGAACACCGCTTCCCGTCGCTCGACGGTCTCCTCGTCGACCTCGCCCTCGGGCTGGTTTCGACCGACCCACTCCGGATCGGTGACGGAGGGGGGAAACACGACGAGCTCCCCGTCGGCGACGGCCGATGGATCGATGTCGTCGAAGGAGACGTATCGCATGCTCCGCACGTCGAAGGACGCGTGCCGGTGGCGCGTGATCTGGGCCATGCAGGTGCGACTGATCCCCTTCACCGCAAACGTGGCCTGGGGGTGCTCGAACGGGCCGAAGTGTCCGTGACGGAGAAGGTGGGTGAGCAGGGTCTCCTTCTTCTCCTCGAGGGTCTCTCCCTCCACCCCTGCCATCGTCTCCTCGAAGGAGAGCTCGGCGTTGAAGGCCTCCATGTAGTCGTTCCGGGCGGCGCGGCAGATGACCTCCTCCGGGTCGGGTGTCGCTTCGAGCAGTCTGACCTCCATGAGTCGTTCGTCCTCCGGTGGCCCCTGCAACTACATGAAGTTCCGGGAACTGCCATCCACCCGTCGAGGTGCTGGCTGGAAAACACCAGCTTACCCTCCATACAAGGCGTCCCCACGAGGCGTCCAAAAGGGGGCCTTCGGGCTGGAGCACGGCAGGAACCGACGTCCTCTACAGTCACGGGAGCTGACACACGAGAAGAAACGACAAGACTCAATTCGGACCCTGCCCCAGTCCCGCCAATGGCAGCGCCGACGGTCCACAATCTCGCCGCCCAGGTCCAGGATTTCTCGAGCAACGCCTTCCTGCTCCCCGGCGACCGGACCGTCCTCGTAGACACGGGCGCGAACTTCGACGTCGTGGCCGCCGTACGCGAGCACGTCGAGTCCCTGGACGCCGTGGTCCTGACGCACACCCACCCGGACCACATCGGGAACGTTGGAGAGGTCACCTCCGCCTTCGACGTCGAGACGTGGGGGTTCGACCCGGACCGGAGCCCGGTCGCTAACCCCATCGCGGACGGCGAAACAATCGAGCTCGGCGATCACGAGTACCAGGCGCTTCACACCCCCGGACACATCGGGGATCACCTCTGTTTCTACGCCCCCGACCCGGGCGTGCTCTTCTCGGGGGACCTCGTGTTCCAGAACGGCGGGTTCGGCCGGACCGACCTCGAGGAGGGAGATCGCGCACAGCTCGTCGAGAGCATCCAGCGCGTCGCCGAGACGGTCTCGACGGACGTCTCGGTGATGCACTCCGGGCACGGACCGAGCGTCACCCAGGATCCCTACGCGCACATCGAGAAGGCACTGCGGATGGCGCAGGTGATGTGACCCCGGTCGCTACGCGAGGTCCTCCTCCCGTCGGACGCCGTAGTACCCGGGTTCGTCGTCGGTTCGCGGTTCGGCGATCACCAGGTCGTCCTGGTTGACCATGATCCAGGGGATAGCCCAATCCAGGAGGATCTCCTCCGTCGCCGGTTCCAGGGCCTCGTCCGGGTCGAGCTCCTGGAGCAGGCGCGCGATCTCGTAAACGGTGTACATCTGCCCCGGATCGAGCAGTTCCGCCGGCTCGTAGAAGGTGGCCGGATGGAGGGTGTCGAACGCGGATTTCGGCTCGGGCATGTCGAAGCGCGGGTTCCGGGTGGGTAAAGTAATTCCGGGTGGCCACGGCGGTGCTATTTGAAATTCGTACCCTTCCGTGGAACTGCCCGATCGGCGGCAAATCCCAAGTGGATTGTTCGGGAGGATGGCAGATTCTCCCATCGGTTTCGGCGGCTCGAAAAACTGCAATCGGATGGATGGGAAGACGGAGCAGTCCGTCCCGTACTCGGCCGGCCTACTCGTACGTCTCCAGGACGGTCTGGAAGTTGTCCTCGACCTCGTCCCAGTCCAGGACCTCGAAGAACGCGTCGACGAAGCTCCCCCGGTCTGGGCCGTAGTCGTAATAGTAGGAGTGCTCCCAGACGTCCAGGGCCAGGATCGGATGGGCGCTCCAGAGCGCACCGTCGTTGTGCTTCTGGACGGCGAGGTTGCGCAGCTGCTTGGCGACGGGGTCGTACACGAGGAGCGCCCAGCCGCCCGCCGGCCAGGACGCGGCCTTCTCGAACTCGCCCTTCCAGGCCTCGTAGGAGCCGAAGTCCTCCTCGATGCGGTCGCGGAGCGCACCCGAGGGTTCGCCCCCGCCGTCCGGGGACATGTTCTCCCAGAAGAGGGTGTGGAGGTAGTGGCCGGAGCCGTTGTGGCTCACCGAGCGGAGGGCGTCCGTCGTCCCGTCGAAGTCGCCCGAGGCGCGGTTCTCGGCGAGGGTGGCCTCCGCGCTGTCGAGGCCGTTGACGTATCCCTGATGGTGGGTGTCGTGGTGCCACGTGAGCACCTGCTCCGAGATGTGCGGTTCGAGCGCGTCGTAGTCGTAGGGCAATGGCGGCAGTGCTGGGTCTGAACGTTCGGGCATGATAACTCCCCAGTCCAATCAACACTTGGCGATATGATAAATCTTGAGGAGGGGGCACGCACCGACTCTACCGATACCCTCTCCGGAATCGTACCACCAGGGAACTGATGCTCACCCGCTCCCGTCCGCCCCACGAGCCGCCTCGAACCGCTGTATCGCCATCTCGCGCCGTTTCGCGTGATCGACGATGGGGTGGGGATACGACGGCGCACGTTTTTCCCGTTCCGCATCCTCGAGGTCGTTCCAGTTGTGGATGGTGTCGGGTTCGAGGCCTGCCAGTTCCGGCACGAACTCGCTGATATATTCCGCATCCGGGTCGTACCGCTCTCCCTGCGTCATCGGGTTGAAGACCCGGAAGTACGGCTGCGCATCCGTCCCGGTGGAGGCGGCCCACTGCCAGCCACCCACCTCGTTCGCGGTATCGTGATCCACCAGCCGGGCCCGGAACCAGCGATAGCCGCGCCGCCAGTCGATGAGGAGGTCCTTCGTGAGGAAGGAGGCCACGATCATCCGCACCCGGTTGTGCATGTACGCCTCCGCCCGAAGCTGGCGCATCCCGGCGTCCACGATGGGGTAGCCGGTCTGGCCCGCCTTCCACGCCTCGAATCCCTCCGGGTCGGTCTCCCACTGGATGTCCTGGTCGAACGACGTGAAGTTCTCCGTGACCGTCTCCGGATGGGCCTCGAGGACCTGGGTGTAAAACTCCCGCCAGGCGAGCTGCCGGCGGAACGCCTCGACCGACTCCCGATCGCTTTCCGTTTCCCCCGCCTCGCCCGCCTCCCGGACGGCCCGGTCCACCTCGCGGATCCCCAACACACCGAATTTGAGGTCCTGGGAGAGCCGCGAGGTCGCCCGGCGGGCCGGATAGTCACGCGCTTCGGCGTATTCGAATATCGGACCGGAGACGAACTCCTGCAAGCGGCGCTCGGCAGCGTCTCGCGTGGGAGTGGGGATATCGGCGGAGCGGTCCTGGTCCGGTTCAAACAGCTCACGGATAGCCGCACCCGGATCGAACTGGCCCGAACCCGTATCGGGGGCAAGCGCACCGTTGTCGACCCCCTCCACGGGCTCGTCGGCCTCCCGATCGCGCCACTTCTTCCAGTAATACGAGAAGACCGAGTACGGCTCTCCAGCGGAGGTTAGAATGCTCCGGGGCTCGTGGAGGACGAGGTCGTGATACTGGTCGTGGGCGATCCCTCGGTCCTCGAGTCCCGCCACCACCGCCCGGTCCCGCTCCCGTGCATACCCCGAGTAATCGCGATTCCAGACGATGCGTTCGGCTCCCACCTCGGTCGCAAGGTCCGGGAGGACGGCGCTGGGTTCGCCCTCCACAATATATACTGTGCTTCCGTGTGCCCCGTATCGCTCCGAGAGATCCGCGAGACCCTCTCGGAGAAAGCGCGTCCTGGCCTGACCGGCGACGTCCAAGAGGGGTTCCTGGACGATGAATACGGGCAGGACCGGCGGGTGGCGAGCGGCCGCCGCGAGACCGACGTTGTCGACCAACCGGAGGTCCCGACGGTGCCAGAAGATGGTCTCGATCTCGGGTGCGGACATGTGTCCTGGCGGTCAGCGACTCGCCTCGTTCTCTTCCGGCCGGAAGATCCGGAAGGACCCGCGTCCCACCGCCACCTCCTTCACCTCCCCATCGGGCACTTCACTCTCCACCGAGATCGTCGCGACTCCGACAGAGCCGCCCACGCGGACCACCTCTGCCGTCCCGACGAGGTCACCCCTCGCGGGCCGGAGGTAGGACACGTTGAGGTCGATGGTCGCCACGCTCGAGGCGAGCGGGTCCTCGAGGGCCGAGTGAACGCACAGCCCCCCGGCGGTGTCGATGAGCGTGGACGCGATGCCCCCGTGCACGTTTCCGTTCCCGGGGCCGCGATTGGTGAGCTTCTGGTCGTAGGGGATCCGCATGACGAGGTAGCCCGGTTCCAGCGTCTCCACGGTGAGGTCGAGGAAAGAGAGGAAGCCGTGATCGTCGATGAACTCCTGGAGGAACTCCCTGGGCTCCACCGCGTCGAAGGCGTCCGCCATCACTCCGGGGGTGGGGGGCGGAACGGATAAGCGCACCGGGCCGACCCTGAATCGGGCGAGTTCGTGTCCCCCACCGCCATTCGCACGACAACCCTCAATTCACGCCTGTAAACCTCTCACACACCGTAACAACGCTTATTACGGGGGATTCATATGATGGGGATAACGCCCGGGACGACCCGGGTCGAGGTGACCCAGATGACGACGACCCCGACCCCCGCCACGACAGCCCGCATCGAGAGCGGGTCGGCCGTGGCCGACCGGTGGGGGTACCCTGTGGGGTCGTCGTCGGAGCGGTTCACTGCCCCGCAGTCCGATTCCACCCTCGCCGCGTGACACGGCCGAGCGCGGCGCGCCGGATCGCGTCTCCGATGGGTGAAACGGACTGCGATCCCTTCTCGCGCCGACGTCCCCGTGTTTCGTGACAGGGTGACCGCCGACTGTGACTCCCGCGGACCTCGTCGGGTCCGGGTGGTCGCCGACCGGCGACGCGCGTTCGAATCGCGCCGGGAGTATATGCATCGAACCGACCGTTCACCCAGCCGATTCGAGGCCGAACTGCACGTCCAGGTTCCCCGGAACTCGGACGGCGACCTCGAGGCCGCCGTCCGCGCACAGGTCGAGCGCGTCGACCAGGTCGTCGAGGTCGAGGCGATCCAGTTGCACGGCCTGCAACCCCGGCTGAACGACCTGGCAGTCGAGGCCACGGTCCAGGGGTCACTGCAGCCCAACGAGGCCTATCCAGGTCCCGAGGCCGTCGCTGAGGTCCTCAGCGCCGGGTTCGGCATCGCTGCCGTCGAGGAGTGTCGCCTTCCGCGGGACACCCGAGACCTGACGCGGGTGACCGCCTGAACGGGGACCGTCCGATAGCTTAAACTCGCGACCGTCCCAGGCACCTGCATGGAGGTCCCCGTCCCCCGGAGTCGTCGCCTGGAGGAGTACTGGTCCTGGGTGGCGGTCGCGCTCTTCCTCCTCCTGACCGTGGACCTGCTGACGACGATGTTCGCCGCCCACGTGGTAGGGGCCGGGGCGGAGGCGAATCCCCTTGTTCGCTGGGCCATGGAGCAGGGTGGAATCTTGATGCTCCTTGGATTGAACCTCGCTGCGCTGGCCCTCCTCGTCCTCCTATTCTACGGCCTGATCCGGCTGACCAGGGAGGCTCCAGCCCCGTACGATGACGTCGTCGCGCTCGGTTTCGAGGTGTGGATCGGGTTGCTGGTCGCGATGGGGCTTCTCATCTTCGCGAACAACCTCCTCGTCATCGTCCACGGGGAGGACATCTTCTCGCTCCTCTCGGTGCTCATCTCCTGAGTCCACCCCCGTGGACGCGTGTCAGACCCGAGCGCGAATCCACCGTAAACTGATTAGGCGTCCACCCGAGCATCCGGTCGTGGCGGGATCGAGCATGCAGGATTCGTTCGAGGTCGTCCCGATCGGGCGCATCCGAACCCCCTTCGAGACAACCGACGAGGCCCCCCGGCAGGGCAGGGGTGGAGCGGCGGAAGGGACGATAGAGATCTCGCCGGAGTACGAGGAAGCCCTCGACGGGTACGAGCCCGGCGAGTCCGTGATCGTCGTCTGGTTTGCCGATCGGGCCGATCGGTCTCTCCGCCGGGTGGACCGGAAGGGAGGGATGGGCGTGTTCCGGTCCCGGTCCCCAGCCCGGCCGAACCCCATCTGTCTGACGACCTGTGAGGTCCTCGAGGTGGATGGGTCGACACTCCGGGTCCGTGGTGTCGATATGCTCGATGGCTCGCCGGTCCTCGATCTGAAGCCTCCGCTCCGGTGATCCGGCGGGTTTCACGGGTGGTCCGACTGCGGTATAAATCGGACCCCAGGGGAAGAGGAATCCGTGAGAGATCGACGGTTCTCTCAACCAGCTACGGGTATCGTGGCACCCTCGTGTCGAGAGTCCTCGGCCGTTTGCTGAATGGGTAGCAGAGGGAAACGCCACGAGTCCACCGTCTTCGGCCGACCCGTTCGACCTCGTGTCCCGGCCTCAAGCGTGGATCTGTTCCTCGAACGCGGCAGCGACGATCGCCGCATGATCGAATCCCATCTCGGGCAGCTCCCCGGGCGGGAACGAATCCACTTCTCGGGCTTCGTCGCGAGGTGCAGGCACCCCATTATCGATGGGGCGACACCGATAGGCAACGCTCACGTTTCCGCGCTCGTCGCGGTCCGGGGCGTCGAACAGGCCGACGAAGTCCTCGATGACCACCTCGAGATCGACTTCTTCCTCCACCTCCCGGACACAGGCCTCCCTGGCGGTCTCGCCCCGCTCGACCATGCCGCCGGGGAGGACCCATTCGCCTTCGTGGGGTGGGTGGTCGCGCCGGAGGAGGACCACCTCGCCCTCGAGGACGACCACCCCGTCGGTGGCCAGCGCCCGGAGTCCCTCCATATCGGATTCGTGAAGGGTCTCGACCTTAAAGTGCGGGTCAGTGGTGGGACCGCGTGAGGATTCGTGCCCGAGGTGCAGACTCGATTGGACTTCTCGCCCGTCCCCGCGCTTCGAACGACCGATGCGCCCGCAGCGTCACGCCGAAAGGGTTGCCCGCAACGCCACGAAGGAGCCGTCTCCATACCCCTCCCGGACCGGATCCGGTTCGGCGAGTTCGTCTGGCATGGCGAAGACCGTCTGTCTCGCCTCCGGCGACCGGAATCCGGCGGCGCGCAACGTCTCGATGAGCTCAGCAGTGCCCAGGAAGGTCGCATCGCGGTAGAAGGGATTCTCGTCCTGGATGTCCTGATAGTGCTTTCCCACCTCGCTCTCCCGGTCGATGTACCCGAGGAGAACCGACCCGCCAGGACGGATCACCCTGGCGGCCTCAGCCAGCGTGGCCGACACGTCGTCGACGAAGCAGATGGTCGTGACGACGAGCGCCAGCCCGAACGAGTCGTCGCGGACGGGCAGCGACTCCGCGACCCCACGCACAACAGACACGCCGCGCCCGGCGGCGACTGGAAGGACGGATCTGGCCGGATCGATCCCCACGTCGATCCCCAGACGCTCGGCGAACCGCCCCGTCCCCACCCCGATCTCGAGCCCGGTGGCGCCCTCGGGCCGGAGGGCCTGAAGGGCGGCTACCTCCGACTCGAACGCCTCCGGATGGCGGTCGAACCACTCGTCGTAGCGGTCGGTGTACTGTTCGAAGGGGTCTGTCAGGGGCATCCGATGGATCCATCGACGATGTCCACGACCTTGAGGATTTCCCGGTTCCCGGCGAACGGGGCCCCATTGTATTGTACACGCTTCGCAATTCTTTAGAGTGGGAACCGCCTATCGCCCCCCATGACGGAGACGTTCGTGATCGTGGGCGGCGACGCGGCCGGGATGAGCGCCGCCAGCAAGGCGCGGCGGGAGGACCCGGAGATGAACATCATCGCATTCGAGAAGGGTGAATGGGTCTCCTATGGCGCGTGCGGCCTTCCCTACTACGTGAAGGGCGAGATACCCGAGCTCGAGGACCTGGTCTCCGTGACGGCCGAGGAGTTCCGGGAGGAGCGGGACATCGATCTCCGAACCCACCACGAGGTGACGGGGATCGACACGGCGGGGAAGACCGTCACCGTGGAATCTCCCGATGGGACGATCACGCAGTCCTACGACTCGCTGCTGATCGCGACCGGTGCCTCCGCCGTCGTTCCCCCATTCGAGGGCCGCGACCTCGATGGAGTGTACACCCTCCATAGCCTCCCGGCCGGGGAGGCGATCCGCGAGGCCTTAGAGGGGTCCGACGCTCCGGAGACGGTCGGCGTCATCGGCGGCGGGTACATCGGCATCGAGATGGCAGAGGCCCTCCGGGGTCGCGACATCGACGTGGAGCTCTTCGAGATGCTTCCCCACGTCCTCCAGCCCTTCGGGACAACCGTCGCGGACCGGGTCGAGGACGAGCTCGAGGAAAAGGGGGTAAACCTGCATCTCGACACCAGGGTCGAGGGGTTCGAGGGAGACAAGTCAGTCTCCGGCGTTCGGACGGAATCCGACCAGGTCCCGGTTGATGCGGTTGTCATCGGCGTCGGCGTTCGTGCCAACGCGGAGTTGGCCGAAGCGGCCGGCATCGAGACCGGTGACACGGGTGCCATCGCGACGGACGAATACGGGCGAACGAGCGCCGAGGACGTCTACGCGGCCGGTGACGTGGCGGAGATGACCCACGTGGTGACGGGCGAACCGGATCACGTCCCCCTTGCGCTCACCGCGAACCGCGCCGGACGGGCGATCGGCCAGACCGTTGCGGGCGATCCGACGCCGGTGGGAGAGATCGCCGGAACGGCCGTCGTCAAGGCCTTCGACCTGGAGGCTGCCCGGACGGGCATCATCGATTCGGAGCGTGCGGAGAAGGCCGGGTTCGACCCGGTCTCGGTGGAGATCACGGCGAAATCCAGGGCCGGATACTACCCGGGCGGCCATCCCATCCACATCCAGCTGGTCGGCGACGCGGACTCCGAGGCGGTGCTCGGGGCCGCGATGGTCGGTCGCGAGGGGGTCGCAAAGCGCATCGACACGGTCGCGACCGCCCTCCACGCCGGGATGACCGTGGACGACCTGGAGTACCTCGACCTCTCGTATGCACCACCCTTCGGCCCCACCTGGGACCCGGTCCTGACCGCGGCAAAGGTGCTGAACGGGCAACTCGACTGATCTGGACCCCCTTCGTTCCGGTCGGACATCCCAGTCGGCCTGCCTCGTGGATTCGACCTTCCCGTAGCGTCCTTCCGGCGAGAACCGAACCGACCCCGCGAATATTCAATAGTATTGAATAATCCGGGCAAGACTTTTGAGCGCCCCGGCCCAACGGGACATCGAATGGTCGAGGCCCTGGAGCGGGACCTGGAACGCGATCTCGAGTGCGAGACGCTCCTCGAGTGTCTCTACGAGCTCAACGACCTCGACAGGGAGTGTTACCGCCTCCTCGCCCGGTCGGCCGAACCCCTCACCATCGACGACCTCGCCGACCGGGTCGACCGCGAACGTTCCACCACCTACCGGTCCGTCCAGCGCCTGCTCGACACCGGGCTCGTGACGAAGGCACAGATCAACTACGAGCAGGGCGGGTACTACCACGTCTACGACATCGCGGACCCGGACAGGGTGGCGGACGAGATGCAACAGCGTCTCAACGACTGGTACGCCCAGATCGGCTACATGATCGGCCGCTTCCGCCGGAAGTACGGGGACGTCTCGGAGGACATCGGCGCCCCGCCTCCACTCACCTGATCGATGGCACCGAGGGACGCAACCGGACTCGAACGGGTGACGGCTCACCTCGATGCCGAACGCGATCGACTCCGGGAGCTGGCCACCGATCTCATCGGCTTCGACACGCAGAATCCCCCCGGTGAGACGGCCGCGGCGGTCGAGTGGCTGGACGGACTCCTCTCGGACGCCGATATCTCCACGGAGCGCGTCGCCGTCGACACGTCGAAACCGAACCTCATTGCCACCGTCCCCGGTCGGCGTGACCACACGCTCCTCCTGAACGGCCATCTCGATACCGTGAGCTTCGACCCGGGGGCGTGGGATCACGATCCGCTCGGTGAAGTGGCGGAAAACCGCATATACGGCCGCGGGGCCACCGACATGAAAGGGCCCCTCGCGGCGATGGTCCACGTGCTCCTGTCGTACGCCCGAGCTGACGTGGACCCGCCTCTCGACCTGATGCTGGCCGTCGTGAGCGACGAGGAGGTTCCCGGGGACGCGGGGGTGTCTGCGCTCGTCGAGCGCGGGGAGCTGTCTGCTGCGGGCTGTGTCATCGGCGAGACGACCTCGGTTCCCGGCCGCCCCTCCGTGAGCGTGGCCGATCGAGGAAGTATCTGGTTGACCCTCGAGGCCACGGGCGAGGCGGCACACGGGTCCCGCCCGATGGCGGGCGAGAACGCCATCGACCGGCTGTGGAACGCGGTCGCCGACCTCCGATCGACACTCGAGGCGAGACGGCTGGAGCCGGAGCCAGCGATGGCCGAGATCGTCGCGGAGTCGATCGCCTTCTACGCGCAGTCCATGGACCGGGCCGATGCGGAGCGGCTCTTCCAGTACCCGACGGTCAACCTGGGCAGGTTCGACGGCGGCGAGAGCATCAACGCCGTTCCGGAGTCCGCCACCGCCAGGCTCGACGTCCGATTCGTCGCCGGGGTGTCTCCGGAGCCACTACACGCCCTGGTCCGCGAGGTCCTCGACGACCATCCCGCAGTGTCCATCGTCGAAACGAGTTCGAGTCAGGGAACCTATGAACGACCGGGTTCGCCGATCGTCGAGGCGACGGCCGTGACCGCTGAATCGGTGCTCGGAGCCTCCATCTCCCGCCGAAGCGCGACGGGAGGAGGCGACGCCAAGACGCTCAGGGGGGCGGGGATCCCGACGGTCGAGTTCGCCGTGGGCTCCGATACTGCCCATGCCGTCGACGAGTACATTTCAATCGAGGCATTGCGGACCAATGCGAGGGTGTTCGCCGAGCTTCCCTACCGCTTTGCCGAACTCGAGACGGAGAGGTAGAAGCATTCCCTGGGTCTCCACCGCGGTGAGGACCCGGATTGCCCCGGCTTCGAGGGGTCGCCCAGCGCTCCCCGTGTTCCCTGATCGAATTCAGGCGCCGAACCGCTGCAGCAACTGCTCGAGGTCGTGCTTCTCCCGGACGCCCACGATGCGCTCTGCGACCTCGCCGTCGGAGAAGATGATCATGGTGGGAACGCCCTGCACCCGGTGCTCCTGGGCGAGGCGCTGGAGTTCGTCCACGTCGACCTTGGCCACCGCCGCGTCGGTCTCCGCCGCGAGCTCCGCCACGATGGGCTCGAGCATCTTGCACGGTCCACACCAGTCCGCGTGGAAATCGACCAGGACCACCTCGTGGGTCTCGACGATCTCGGAGAAGTGCGCCTGGTCTCTGACGTGAATGGGCTCGTCGGGGGTCGCGGTACGCTCCCCCTGACCCTCGGGGGCCGATTCCCCGGTCATCTCCTGCCGGAGTTGCGCGCGTTTCTGCTCTCTGATCTCCTCGAGACGGTCGTCCGATTCGCTCATGTCGGTGGAAGATATCCCGGCACGGCACTTAACGGTTCTCCCTCATTCACACAATATTAAATACCAGACCTGAGACCGGGAGCGGGTTCGACGCCGATCCACCGGTACTGAAATCGAACGAGAGACCGCCATCCTCCGAAGCAGGTGACCGGAACCCGAGCGCATCGCTCCGCACCGATGGTCACTCGGAAAACAGCGCCTCGGCGGCCCGCTCTATCTCCTCCCGGGTATTCACCGCGTGGATCGAAACCCTGACCGCCTCGGGGAGGGGGAGCGAGCGGATCACGACGTCTCGCTCCTCGAGTCGCTCGACAGTTTCCTCGGGCTCGGAGACCCGGACGGTTACGAGACCTGAATGATACTCCGCGGGGCTCAACAGTCGATCGGCAGGGACGCGTTCCTTGAAGTGGTCGGTCAATGCCTCGATACGGCCGGTGATCGTGTCCATCCCGACGGACGTGGCGACGTCGATCGCCTCCCGGAGCCCGGCGTACGGAGCCGGGCTGATCGTTCCGACCTCGAAGCGCCGCGCCCCGGATTTGAAGGAGATCTCCGACGCCGTCGGGTCCGCCACCCCCCTGAAACCGACGTGGGCGGGTGTGGTCCGATCCGCGACCTCCGGATCGACGTACAGGAAGCCCGATCCCCATGGTCCGAGCAACCACTTGTGCCCGGAGGCCGCGACGAAGTCTGCATCCCAGGCCGTCACGTCGAGCGGCCGCTGGCCGACCACCTGCACCGCGTCGACCAGCACGAGCGCCCCGACGTCGTGGGCCGCTTCGACCAGGGCCTCGACCGGCTGTCGCCGTCCATAGAGCCAGTCCAGCGCGCTGAAGCACACGAGCGACGCCCCGTCGGCTGCCGATTCCAGCGCCCTGGGCTCGATCCGACCCCCCTCGGTCTCCACAACGGTGACCTCGACACCGAACCGCTCCTCGAGGAGCCGCCAGGGCAGTTTCCCCGCGGAGTGTTCGACGTCCGTGGTGAGGACCCGGTCGCCCGGGTCCCAGTCCAGGGCGGTGGCGACGCGATTGATGCCGTCCGTCGTGCTCTCCGTCAGCGCGACGTCGCCCCGGTCGGCGCCGATGAACTCGGCGACGGTCTGTCTCGTCCGCCCGAACTCCCGCATGGCGTTTCGGTACATCCCCTCCGCTCCCGGGGCGTCGAACTCCTGGGATTCGAGGGACGTCCTCGCCGCCTCGACCACGCGTCTTGGACTCGGTCCGCTCGCGCCGTGGTTCAGGTACACCGTCTCCGCCAGTCCCGGGATCTGCTCCCGCAGCGTCTCGGGGTTCATCGGAACCCCCCACCGTCGGTGTCCGCTGTCCGCACGACCCGATTTCGAGCAGTCACGGTTCGCGCTTCGTCGGCCCCGCGTTTGAAGGTATGCATGCGCGTCCGGACCGGTCGAGGCGGAGGCGAAACGGGGTGGTACACGACTACCGTCTCCACTGTCGAGAATCTCGCTCAGTTGAATCGAGAAGAGTTGCAGAACGCCCGGTGCTCAGCCGAGTTGGGTCTCGATCATCGAGGAGACGGTCTGGAAGCTGTAATCGGGGGCCTTCTGGCCGTTCACGAAGATGGTCGGGGTTCCCTGGACCCCCATTTCCTGGCCCTTCTGCTTGTCCGCTTCAAGAACGGGTCGGTACCAGAGCTCGTCGGCGGCCGATCGGACCGTTTCCGGATCCGCACCCACGTCCTCGGCGAGGCGGCCGATGACGGAGAGGGAGTAATTGCTCATGTTCCGATAGAGCTGCTTCGAGTAGGTGAAGAAGGCGTCGACGCCGACGTTGTCCTGGACTGCACGCGCGCCGCTCGCCACCTTCCAGGACCAGGTCGGGTTCACGAACGGGAAATCGTGGTGCTCGTACCTGATGGTCCCCGGCTCGACGTACTCCGAGACCAGCTGCGGGAGGTGCTGGAGGGCGAAGGTCCTGCAATGGGGGCAAGCAAAGTCCTCGAAGCCCATCACAGTGACCGGCGCATCCGCCGGACCCAGTGCGGGTGTCGGAAGCGACTCGACCGTCTTTCCGGACCCGCCACCCCCGAGACACCCGGCGAGCGTTCCGGCGGCGAGGGTGGCACCGGCCGTGAGGGTATCGCGTCGTGTGTGGGTCATCACCGGAAGGTTGCGGCCGGGCCAGTAAAATCCAGCGCATATCCTCACCGCGTTAAAAAGTCGGAGACGCGACCGCCAATAGCCCGCAAGGGACCGCGGCCGTCAGGGCCGGATGGCCATCGAGCAGTACCCGACCACCTCCCGGGTTGGTCCGGCGGTGTCCCCACTCGTGGCGTAGGCAAGTAGCTCACCCTCGCTGGCACCTGCTGTCGATCCCGCACGGAGAACGGCCGCCGTCGGACCATACCCGCACATGGAAATCCGCTCCCGGGAGACGGTCCGGAGCAATCCGGTCGCGTCGAGGGCCTCCATCCGATCGATGGCCTTGCGATCCTGCTTCTCGGCCGTGGACTTGGGCTGATAGTGTGTCATGTCCGTCGACGCAACGAGGACCACCGACCCAGACGCCTCCGCGAGTACCTGCCCGAGTGCGTCCCCGAGATCGTCGGCGACTGATTCGTCCTGTCGGGTGAGGCAGATCGGAAGGATCGCAACGTCCGCGAAGAGATACTGGAGGAACGGCACCTGGACCTCGATGGAGTGTTCGCCCCGGTGGGCGACCTCGTCGAGGGTCGCCATCGAGGACGCAGACAGGATGGTCTCTCGGGCCTCCTCGTCGATGGGAACGTCGCCCAGCGGTGTGGCCCACCGATCCGCCTCGGTGACGGCGACCGCCTCACCCCCACCGCCATGGTTCGGCCCGAGGATGACGACGGTATCTGGTGTTCCATCGCGCGCCAGTGCGCCGTAGGCATGCGCCGCGATCGGACCGGAATAGGGATATCCGGCGTGAGGAGAGACCAGCCCGAGAAGCGAGGGGGCTCCACTCGAAACGTCGGGTATCGTCCCCGGGCCGTGCGCGTGTTCGAATGCCCCTTCGATCTGGTCGACGAGCGCCGCCTCCCGGCCCTCGTAGAACTGTCCCGCCACGGCGGGTTCTCGAACGGACACCATGGATGCGTCCTCGTTCTGGTCGGTACTAATCCGCCTCGGCCACCTTCGCGGGTTCGATCGGGCCCCGCGGTTCGGATTCGGCGAAGACCTTTGCCTGGAACCGCTCGACGGTCGTCTCCGGGTCCTGCCACGCATCGGGCGCGAGACCTGCTTTCCGACACGTCCCTGCGAGGAATTCCGTCGGACTCCACCCCTGGTCGACCGGCACCTGGGGGAGGAGCAGGCCCGAACGGCCTCCACGCGAGATGATCAATCCGTCCCGACCGATGCGGAGCGCGTCGGGATAGGCCGGCGGGTCCACGTCGTCGAGTGGGGTCGGCGGCGTCAGGATGCTGACCTCCACCGTGATCTCGCCGAGCTCATCCGGTCGAACCGGTGGGAATCGAGGATCGTTCTCCGCCGCTCCGATAGCAGCTGTGCGAAGCGCCCTCGCCGCGGGTTGCTCCGGCCGCGGCCGGCCGATACACCCGCGGAGTTCACCCTGTTTCTCGAGAGTCACGAAGACGCCCCGCTCCGTCTCGAACGCCGGATCGACGTCCGCAGGAACCGAGGGAAGCTGTTCGTCCCGCACGGACGCCTCCACGCAGCGTCTGGCGAACGAGACCGCCCATTGTCCCTGAGACATATCGAGTGTGCCCACGGGCGAAACCACCCCGTTAGAAGAGCGTGTGTTTCGAGCGGTCAAATCGACCTAGCCACACATGTTAGGGTGAAGGGACCGATCACTCCCGGCCAGCTCACTCTGGCACGCGCTCGATCTCCAGCGGCCCTCGCCGTCGGACGTAGGTGAGCAACAAGACTGCGGTCAGGACCAAGCCGAAACCGGCGATCGCGAACCAGAGCCGGGCCACCAGGATACTGCGGGAGCGGAGGACACCCCAAAGGCCCCAGAGCATCGTCCCGCCGCCCAGGACCACAAGTGTGATGAGGTAGAGGACAACCGTTTGCCGGAGCAAATCCGGGAGATCCATCAACACGTGTCGATTGTGAGGGATATTATATAATGCTGGGTGCGCCGGTTAGCGAAGCAGTTGCAGGCACCAGCAGTCACTCGAGAGCCTGGCGCCCAGGCGGTCACTCGATTGCCTGCCGCACCGGCGGTCACTCGAGAGCCTGGCGCTTTTCCTGTGTATGCCCGAACCTGGATAGACGCTCCCGAAGACCGGTCACCGATCAGTTCGGGAAGGATCTCGCCGTAGAATGCCGGAGAATCGGTGCTCCGTCAGTCCGCGCTGATGACGTCGTCGATCCGGACGATCATCGTCGCGGCCTCCGTCGCCGACTGCAGGATCTCCCGCTTGACAGCCGCAGGGTCGAGGATCCCGTGCTCGACAGGATCCTCGATTGCTCCACGCTCGTCGACGGAGATGATCCCGGCACGACCCTCCTCGTTGGCGGCCCGGACATCGACGAGAGCGTCGATGGGATCCATGCCCGTGTTCTCGGCGATGGTGCGTGGGATCGCATCGAGGGCATCCGCGAAGGCCTGCACGGCCAGCTGCTCGCGGCCCTCCACGCTTGCGGCCTCGGAGCGGATCGCATCGGCCAATTGGACCTCGGTGCAGGCGGCCCCCGGTACGACACCGCCCTTCTCCAGGGCAGCGACCACCGAGTCGACGCCGTCCTGCACGGCCCGCTCGAGTTCGTCGAGGACGTGCTCCGTGCCCGCCCGGACGAAGAGGGTGACACTTTGGGCCTCGCTCCCACCCTCGACGAAGGCGAGCTCGTCCTCTCCAAAGGACTCGACCCGGACGGTTTCGGCGTGGCCGAGCTCGTCCGACTGGATGTCATCCAGGGTGGCCAGGCGACTGGCGCCGGTGGCTCGGGAGAGCGCCGCCGCGTCGTCGTCATCGATGGATTCGAACGCGAGGATGCCCATGTTGGCGAGGAAGCCGGCGGTCATGTCGGCAACGTCGCCGGTGACGAAGGCGACGTCCACGCCCGCTTCCTGGAGCGCGTCGGCGTATCCCCGCAGCTCGCGCTGCTCGGATTCGATGGCCGTATCGAGCTGGTCGGCGCTCTGGACGTTGTACTCCACGTCGACCTCCGTCTCACGGGTCTCCAGGTCGGTGTCCACGATCGCGATCGTCGCGTCCTCCACAATTCGGGGCATATCGTCACGAAGTGGCTCCTCGTCAACGAGCACGCCCTCGATCATCTGGGTGGCGCTCGAGGATTCCCCGGCCTGTGTCACGATCTGGATGTCCTCCTCGGCGACGGACCCGTCCTCCTCGACCTGGCGCACAGCCCGGACGATATCCTCGGCCAGGGCCCCGGCGGTCACTCCCCCGGTTCCTTTCCCGGTCATCGCCGACTTGCTCACCTTCACCAGCGTTTCGTCATCGAGGTCCACGTCGAGCGTAACCTCGTCGAGCGTCTCCAGGGCGATGTCTCGTGCCCTCGCGTACCCCTCGACGATGGTCGTCGGGTGGATGTCCTTGTCGATGAAGTCCTCGGCCTCGGAGAGGAGTTCGCCGGCGAGCACGGCCGCCGAGGTGGTGCCGTCGCCCACTTCCTCCTCCTGGGACTCGGCAACCTCGACGAGCATCTGTGCTGCCGGATGTTCGATATCCATCTCGTCGAGGATCGTCGCGCCGTCGTTCGTGATGACGACGTCGCCGGAGTCGCTGACCAGCATCTTGTCCATCCCGCGGGGACCGAGAGTCGTCCGGACCGCCTCGGCGACGGCCTTCCCGGCCGCGATGTTCGAGGTCCGGGCGTCCCGACCCTGTGTCCGCTGGGAGTCTTCGCTCAGGATGAAGACCGGCTGCCCACCGCGCATTCGTTGTGATTGCTCAGAGCCAGACATGCGTCACAGGAAGGTAGAATTGTGGTCCATTATAACTATTTCGGCATCGACCGCTCGGACCCACCGACCGGCCACCTCCGTTTCGATATCGTCATCCCCGACGCAATCGTGCGAATAGGGCCAGAATGAGAAGGGTTACCAGAGTGGCGATCGGGCCCAGCCCACTGGCCGTCGGGTCGGTCGTTTCTAATACCCCTGTCGCCGTCGGACCAGTCCTCGACGTCCCCGGAGCTGTCGTCGGCATCGTTTCCGAGGTCGAAGTGGGAGAGGAGATGACTCGAATCGTGGTGGTGCTGTTCCCGACCGAGACAGTGTGTTCCCCTGGTTCGGAGAACGTGAGGCTGACCGTCTTCGTGACCGTCTCCCCCACACCAAGTCGGACAGCCACTCGCTGTCGACCTTCCCCATCGACGAGCACACTCAGCGTGCCCGCTCCCGGGCGTTCGGTCGGGTTCGCCAGGAGGAGTTCGATGGAGACGGTCCCGCCCGCAGGTACCCGGGTCACCGACGGATTGAGGGAGCGGACCTGTGGACGGGACGGGGACACGATCCTGACACGGCGGGTTGATTCACCGACACCCACACGGTACGTACCCGCTCGCTCGAAAACGTGGGCGACCGTGAGCACCGTCGCGCTCCCTCCCGCCAGCGTCCCGTTCCTGAATCCAACCACCGTCCCGTTCACCGTCAACGGGATCGAATACTCGCCAGTGACCTGTCCCTGGTTCCGCACGGTCGCCTCGACCTCGAGTCGCTCTCCTGGCACAAGGACCGGGAGGAAATCGACCGAGACGTTGCGGTAGGGGCCACGGAGCGTGTATTGATCGGCGAGCTCGACCGTGAACCTGGCCGGGAGCCGCGAGAAGGCTTCTCGATGCTGGGTTCTGGACCACATGCCGGGGGCCGCCGTCGTCGTCGCGAACCGGTCCAGTGTTCCAGCGAGGTCCCTCCCCCCGAGGCGCGTCACGATACGGCGCAGATCCGCATTGGCGACCGGGCCGTCGTGTCGGTTCATCGCGGCCAGGACGTCGCTCGCGGTGTGCCTGTTCCCCGTCTGCACCCGGAGCTTCAGGTCCAGAGCACCCCAGACGAGGGCGCCCTTTACATAATTCCCCAGGTGCGTCCACGTCCCCGGTTGGGCGAGGATCGTGTCGTCGTAGCGGGAGGCGCGTCCCTCTGCAAGGTGATGGGCGAACCGCTGAAAGCTGATATGGCCCTGTTCGAGTGCGAGGAGGGCCGCGTAATACTCGGCCATGGCCTCCGTGGTCCACCGGGCGTCAGGGGTGGTTGCAAAGGTCTGGCGGAGATGGACGTACTCGTGGAGCCACACGCTGTTGGGGTCGGCGAGTGGCTGGTCCGCCCTGACCCACGCGTCGGGACCCTGGGTGAGGCCGTAGGGTCCCCAGTCAACGGTCACCGGGGCAGCGACGATGAGCAGCGACTCGGGCGCCGCACCGACCTGTAAGGTCTCCGCGGCGGCCGACAGGGATCCGAGCAGCGACGCGCGGGACGGCTGGAGACTCGCTGCCGAGGGGATCACTAGCTTGACCCGATGGCTGCCGAGATCCCTTGTTTCGGTCGAATGCGGTCCCAGATATGCCATGCTGCGTCCAATGACGCCCTGGCCGTCGACGCGGGCCCGCCGACGCAGGGTGGGGACCGGATCACCCCGATACGTCCACCAGGTCGAGAATCGCGGTACCGAGACGATGGCCCATGGGCCCGGATCGGCGAAGAGGAGGCCATTGGACGCCCCCTGGGGGTGAAGCGATGATTCGGACGAACCGTCTGCGACCGTCGATCCAGCGGATTCGAGGGCCGGGCGTTCCGAGGTCCCGGATGACGAGGTGGATCGTTCCGCCGACGCCTTCGGCCGGGTCCCACGGTCGATTTCGTATCGGGCCTGTCCGGTTCGATTGACCGGAAGGGTGAAGGAGAACCGAGGTGGAGCAGCGCCCGATTCCCAGGTGAGATTGCGACCGATGCCATCCGTGAAGCCCTGTGTGTCCACGTCCCGAGCGTCCGGAGGGACGCTCGTCGTGAGCGAGACCACGTTTTCAGGGACCTCGAAGGACACCGTTACGTCGATCTGCCCCGGCTCTCGTGGCGTGAGCGAGAGCGTCACCGTCCGGACGATGGTGGAATCGCGCTGGACAGTGATTAGGCGACCACCCGTGTCGCCGTGTAGACGTCGTCTCAGGCTTCGTTCCGCCGTTCCAGTCGAACCCGGTTGGGGATGAATCCTCGACACAACCCGACTGCCATGTTCCCCACTAGAATGGATCTCGGACGGTCCCATCGCGCAGTGAGACACCGGGTGAGCCTCCCCAGACAGGTCGCTCGCGAGCACGGGAGGAGCGGAATCGGCCGCGCCGACCGGGGCCACAATTGTGGAGAGAAGGAGGAGGAAACGGAGAAGGAACATGGCGAATGACCCACAGATGTCGTGTGAGACAACCGCCCTCGGCAGCTCCATTGCCCAGGGGTCCGGGCCGGACGGTCAAGAGTCCTCGTTTTCCACCGACGGAACCCGTCAGGGTTTATATCCGTCGGGCGGCAACCTCCATCGACGACGATGGTCGAGAACATCATCTGGCCGGCCTATCTCGATGCCACGCTCACCCGGTCAGAGGGGCGCCGGATCCCCCGGGACGTGGCGGTCGAGGACCCGACGGTCGACGAGATCGCCACAGCCGTCCAGCAGGTGGGGTATGACGCCCTGATCGAACGCGAGAAGCACTATCCGAGGCGCCCCTGGGAGCAGACGGGACGGGTCGCCGTCAAGAACGCGGACGACGCGGGGAAGAGTGACCTCCTCCAGGCCGTCGCCGCGTACGTCCAGGCACTCCGAGATTGATGCAGCGGGCTGGCACCGTCGTCCGGATCGCCCAGGGCCTCCTGATCGTCAGAGCCCCCGACGGAACCCATCCCGACATCGGGGAGAGCGTGATCGACGAGAACCTCGAGGAGGTCGGACAGATCGTGGACGTCTTTGGGCCCCGGAACAGACCCTATCTCGCGGTCTCGCCCGCGGAGGAGGTCCACCCACCTGCCCTTTTGAATACGCGCCTGTACGTGAACTGAGTTGCCACTGCGTGTCATCGGTTGGGGTCTTGCCGATTGGCGTCTTGCACGCGGATCACTGGGCGTCGATCAGCTGGTCTGAGAGGACCGACCCTCGTCCCTCACTTCGCTTCCCATCCACTCCTCACTTCCTCTCCCCATCGCCTGTTCCAGATGGACGGCTGTCCATTGTCCAGGAGCAATCCATCCGAAGTCACAAGCGCCAAGAGTGGTGCCGGGAATGTTGAGTTGAACAACAATGCCCGCTCGACGACGTGCGGCCGTGGCGGTCGCCGGAGCGATGGCGTTCTTCCTCGTCGTCCAGCTCGGGGCACTGGCGCTGGTCGAGCCCTTCAAGGCCGCAGGCTACCAGCAGGTCGAGAACCCCCAGAATCCCGCGAACAGTCTCTTCTACATCGCCATCCTCCTCGTCGCCACGGGCGGGATGTTGCTCCTGTTCCGTTTCGACCGGACGAGGGTCCTCCGGCTCTTCCTCATCCTCACGAGCGGGCTCATCTCGGGATACGTCTTCTCCGTCCTGGTCCCGCCGCTCCCGATTCCAGGGGCGTATGGACAGACGCTGCTGACAGCCGGCGGGGTGGGAGCCGTCATCCTGGGCCTTTTCGTCTACCCGGAATGGTGGGTGATCGATGGAACCGGGCTCCTCGTCGCCATGGGGGCGGCCGCTCTGTTCGGCATCAGCTTCGGCATCCTGCCGGCCATCCTCCTTCTCGGTGGTCTCGCCATCTACGACGCGGTGAGCGTCTACGGGACCGAACACATGCTCACCCTCGCCTCCGGGGTCATGGAACTCCGCGTTCCGGTGCTCATCGTCATCCCCACCACGTGGGACTACTCCTTCCTGGAGATGGCAGACGAGATGGCG
>JBDGRH010000157.1:23271-29775 GCA_042218225.1 Halodesulfurarchaeum sp.
GACCCGCTCGAGCGCGATGCGTTCTTCATCGGCCTGGGAGATGCGGTCATGCCCACCATCATGGTTGCCAGTGCAGCGACCTTCCTCGAAACCCCGACCGTCCTCGGGATCGAGGCAGCGGCGCTGGGGGCCATCATGGGAACGGCCCTTGGACTGCTGTTGCTCCTCCAGATGGTCATGCGTGGTCGGGCGCACGCTGGGTTGCCGCTATTGAACGGTGGCGCCATCGGCGGGTACGTCATCGCCGCGATACTGTCCGGAATCCCGATCGTGGAGGCAGTGGGTGTCGGGGGGTTCCTTTGAGGTCCCACATCGGGGTTCCCTCGGCCAGTGTCGGGGGTGAATCACGCCCAGATCGGGCAGGGCGGGTTTCCCCCTTCGCGACCTCACCGCCCGGTGAGCGCCTCGCTCGCCGGCGCGAACTCGAGCACCTGACCGACCCCCTCCGACACCGCTCGCTCGTAGAGCAATGACGCCGCCGCGACCGTCTCGATCCCCGTCCCCCCACTGTCGAAGACCGTCACGTCGTCGGGGGCGGTTCGACCTGGAGCGTCGCCAACGAGGACCTCCCCGAGCTCCGCGTGGACGTGGTCCTCGCCGATGACACCCTCCTCCTGTGCCATGAGAAAGGCGCCGGCGTCCTGCCTGACCCGCTCCCGTAGGTCCGGGACGTAGACGGCCCGTGCGACGGTGGTGGCGTCGATCTCGCGCTTCTCCGGATGATATTGCCCCATGGCTGTCACGTGGGTCCCGTCCTCGAGCGATTCGCCGTCGAACACCGGCTCGGACGCGTCGGTCGCCGTGATGACGATGTCCGCGCCGGTCACGGCTGTCTCGCTATCGGGAACTGCCTCGACGGACGCGTCCAGGTTCGCGTCCATCTCCTCGGCGAAGGCCACTCGATGCTCCCGGGTGGGCGAGTAGACCCGAACCCGTTGGAGGTCCCGGACGGTCGCCGTCGCCCGCAGTTGGCCCCGGGCCTGTGGACCGCTTCCGAAGAGGCCGACGTCGGTCGCGTCCGCTCTGGCGAGCGCGTCCACCCCGACCGCCCCGGCAGCCCCTGTCTTGAAGGGGTTCATGCTCGCGCCGTCGATGAGCGCGCGGAGTTCGCCGGACGCCGCGTCGAACAGCGGGGTGACGAACCAGGCGTCACCCTGGCTGAACCCCGCACTGTACATGTACCCGCCCATCGCGCCCATCTCCGGAAGAACTGCCGCATAGGTCGTGAGCATCCCGGCCGGCTCCCGATTGACGAGTGCCGTTCGCGGTTTCGCGGGGGCACCGTGCCCCCGCTCTCGGTAGCCATCCCGAACCCGGGAGACGTATTCGGCAGGGGTGGCCAGTCCGTCGACATCGTCGCTCGAGAGGACACGAACCTCGGTCATGACGGTGGTAGGTCGAACGGGTTCAAAAGGATGTGGACAGTCGTGGGCGCCGATGAGAGACGAGGAACGGATGGGACACATCTCTCGTGGATACGGGACCGGCGGTGAGATGTGCAATAATCACCTATCTGTTTGCGAGACTGTGGAGAACAGCAAGGCAAAAGGGAGTCTAGAAGGAGGCGGATCGCCGGAGCGTCTATTCCGCGGTGTTGATGGGCCCCGTCGTTGGTTCGGACTCGACGGTTCCGCCGAGGGCCACCGGTCCGTTGACGAAGAGCGCGTGACCGACCACCCCGACCGCGACAAGGCCACCCACGGTGATGGCCGTCGTCTGGGCAAGACCGGCGAACTGGAGGCCGCCGCCGAATCCGAGCAGTACGACTGGAATGAGGCCGAGGACGAGATCATAGTATTCAGTCATGGTCTATCACATACAATGTGGACAAGCACCATAAGTGTTTCCCAGTGCATTCTCATTTCAACGAGGTTGCCTCTACGTTCCCATCACGAGACCATTATATAACATATACATATACCACCGTTAATGCATCCCTCCGCCTGCTTGCCATTCTCTATCAAAGAGGTGTCGCCATCGGACAACGGCAGGGAAATCGTGGGCATTTTGAGGGGTGGTTTCGGACACCCAGGTAGTGAACCGCAACGACCGGTCCATCGTCGGTCTCGCGATGGTGGCCCACGGGATGGTCCACACGTACGAGCTTTCGATCCCGATCCTGATGACGATCTGGCTGGACACGTTCCAGGTTTCCCCCGGCCAACTTGGACTGGTCGTCTCCATCGGATATGCGCTTTTCGGGCTCGGGGCGATCCCGGGGGGCGTGCTGGCCGACGTCTATGGCTCCAGGCGCCTGATCGCCCTGGCGCTCTTCGGGATGGGCTCGTCGTTCGTGATCTTGGCCCTGGCGCCGTCCGTCCCGGCGATCGCTTTGGGGCTGATCGTGTGGGGAGCTGCCGCCTCCGTATATCACCCATCAGGGCTCTCGCTCATCAGCAAGGGAGTGACACAGCGTGGGGATGCGTTCGCCTATCACGGGATGGCGGGCAACCTCGGGATCGCCCTCGGCCCGCTGGCGACCACGGTCCTTCTTTTATTCGCCGGGTGGAACCTGGTCTCCGGACTTCTCGCCATCCCAGCGCTCGCGGCTGCCGTCTATGCGACGCGGTTGCGCTTCGACGAGACAGCCGCCGTGGCCGACGGTGACGGCGACACACGCGAGGATTCGGTCCGCTCGCTCTCGGCGTTCGTCGCCGAGTCGCGCACGTTGCTCCTCAGCCCGTTCCTCGCGGTGGTGACGATCATGATGCTGTCGGGGCTCTATTACCGGGGCTTTTTGACATTCCTCCCCGAGCTCCTCTCAAGCTTCCCCATGTTCGCGCCGATCGAGGTAGCGGGTCGGGCGCTCGAGCCGTCGAGATACTTCTATTCCACCCTCCTCGTCATCGGGATGGCCGGCCAATACGTCGGCGGGAAGCTGACCGACCGCATCCCGACGGAACGGGGATTGGCCATCGGCTACATCTCTCTCGCCGTGCTCGCGGTCCTCTTCCTCCCGACAGCGACCCTGGGGCCGCTTCCGTTGCTCGTCGTCGGGGGCGTGCTGGGATTCTTCCTCTTCATGGTCCAGCCACTCTATCAGGCGACTGTCGCTGAGTACACCCCCTCCGGAACGAGGGGGCTCTCCTATGGGTACACGTATCTGGGGGCATTCGGTATCGGGGCGGCGGGCGCGGCGATCGCCGGGGGGATCATCCAGTTCTTCGACGCGACCGCCCTGTTCCTCGTCCTCGCCACCTTCGCGGTCCTCGCGGCGACGCTGGCGGGGTACCTGATGCGGCGGTAGGAAGCCACCACCGGGCACGGGTTCCCCATTGACGGTTGCCGCAGCGACCCCCCGCGCCTTCGATCGAGCCCAGGTGACCGTCAATCGACCAACTGTGAAATGACGACAAATCGCGTGCCGGCGATGAGGATTCCCCCGACTCCCGCCGCGACGAGGAAGAAGGACAGGGCAGCGCTTCCCCGCACCAACGCCGTCGACCGAAGGAGCTGAGCGAGCAGGTCCGCTCCGAGCCACGCGATGAACCCGGCTCCCGCGGCGCGGATTGGGCTGGAGCGGATCGTCTCGCGATAGGCCCACAGGACCGGCGCGGCGATCACCCACCCCGCGAGGAACGTCAGAGCTGTACTCGCGACCCGGAGCGGATAGACCCAGGGGAGAAGGCCGTGTGAGAGCTCGCCGAGCAGGACGAATACCAGGATGGCGAGGACGTCCCCCGGCAGGAGCTGGCGGACGGCCGTCCTGGACACGCGAAGCCAGGCCATACCGCTTGAACGTTCTCCGGTGGGGTTTACACCTCTTCGGGTCGGCGGGGCGCGATGGGAAGGAAGACCGGCAGACCGCAGGAAACATCGACGGTCAGGGGACCGTTCTGGCGACCGTTTACGCTAAAGTAGTTTCCAACGACTCTGTACGGTCAATGGACCGTTCCCCCGACCGGGTAGGGTCAATGGACCGTTCCCCCGACCGGGTAGGGTCAATGGACCGTTCCCACGACCGTGTAGACGAATCCCCCCTCGAGCTCCGTCGGCACGAGCCCTGCCCCCTCCATCTTGGGGGCGAGGGAGGACGGTGACTCGAAGGTGGAGTCGAACCCGATGACCCGCTCACCGAACACGAGGCCGCGACCCCGAAGGGTTGTCGGGTCGAAATCCCTGACGACGAAGACCCCACCGCGGCGAACGACCCGGGCCACCTCCTGCAAGACCCGTTCGAGGGCGGGGAAGTGATGGATCGCGTCGACGGCGATCACCGCGTCGACCTCGTCCGTCTTGAGCGGAAGCGACCGGACGTCCCCCCGGATCGTCGGCAGGCGATGTCCCCGGGCCCTGGTCAACATCCCCCGGCTGCCGTCCAGCACCACTGTCTCGGGGGAGAGCGCCCGTGCGGCACGCCCGGTTCCGCCCCCGAGATCCACGACGTCCTCGATGGGGCCGTCCGCGAGATCGAGCCCCGATCGGAGCGGACCGGCATCCGTGTCAGGGAGAAGAAGGTCGTAAACGCCCGCAAACCGATCGAAATAGGGGACGTCGTGCACGCCCTATCCTCGGGCGGGAGCATATATGAAGGGACCGTCCTAGGCAGCATCGATGGAGTTCGCCGTCCTCGGGTGGCCGCCCGACGGGCCGAAGCTGCGCCTCGACTGGCAGCGATTCGCCTACGCCGGGAAGTTCGTCATGACCAACACCGGGAAGGCAGTGGCACGAAGCGCGAACGAGGAACCCGGTTCCGTGCTCGCTGCCACGGCGTTCAACGAGGACCGGACCGACCCGGGCGTCGCCTGGATCCGATACATCACCGTCCGCGACGACCGTCGGGGCGAGGGGATCGGGGCGAGGCTGGCAGGCTTCACCGCCAGGTGTCTCGAGGACGGAGGGTACGAACGCGTCCGCATCGCGGTGAACAACCCCTTCGCGTATCAGGCACTCTATAAGGCCGGTTTCGGGTATACCGGCCGGACCACGGGCCTCGCGGAGCTCGTGCTCGAGCGTCCATCCGGCCGCGCCAGGGAGCCATACCGACGCGGGCTCCGGGCGTTCCAGGAACGCGAACTGGACGATGATGACGAAGGGGCGTTCGTCGAGGAGCACCTCGAGAATGGACGACCACCGCCCAGTATCGAGGTGCCGAAGGATGGGTGTTAAGCCCTCCCGCGTCGAAGGCGGAGTCGATGGGTAACGCGGACCTCCGGCAGCTGGCGGTCATCGAGGAGGTGGCCTACGAGGACCTCCTCGGGGACGTCGTCGCGGTGGACGCACACAACTGGCTGTACCGGTACCTCACGACCACGGTGAAGTTCACGGCCGAGGACGTGTACACCACGAGCGATGGGGAGGAAGTCGCCAACCTCATCGGGGTGGTGCAGGGGCTCCCGAAGTTCTTCGAGCACGATCTCACCCCCGTCTTCGTCTTCGATGGTGGGGTGACCGATCTCAAGGAGGAGGAGATCGAGGAGCGCAGGGAGGCACGTGAGCAGGCGGAGGAACTGATGGAGGAGGCCAAGGCGGCGGGCGATGTCATCGAGGCGGCGAAGCTGGAGTCGCGCTCACAGACGCTCACGGACGTGATCCACCGGACGACCCGGGAACTCTTCGACCTCCTCGACGTGCCGTATATCGAGGCGCCGGCCGAGGGAGAGGCCCAGGTCGCCGCCATGGCCCGGAACGACCCCGAGGTGGAGTACGCCGGCAGCGAGGACTACGACACCCTGCTGCTCGGGGCGCCCTACACGCTCCGGAAGCTGACCACCCGCGGCGATCCCGAGCTCATGGATTTCGAGGCCACGCTCGACCGGCACGACATCACCTGGGCCCAGCTCGTCGACGTGGGCATCCTCTGTGGCACCGACTTCAACGACGGGCTCGAGGGGTACGGGCCCAAGACCGCCCTATCCGCCGTGAAGGAGCACGGGGACCTGTGGGCAGTGTTGGACGAGGAGGGAGCATACATCGAGCACGCGGACCGGATCCGGACGCTCTTTCTCGAGCCCGACGTGACCGAGGAGTACACCTTCGACCTGGAGATGGAGCCAGACCTCGAGGCGGCCCGTTCATACGTCACCCGGACCTGGGAGATCCCGGAGGGAGAGGTCGCACGGGGCTTCGAGCGCATCGAGGACGCGGTCACACAGACAGGGCTCGATCGGTTCACCTGAGCCCCGACCACACGCCCCAGGTGACGGCCAGTTACCCGGACCTGGGAATATTTAGTCGGTTTTACCACACCTCGCCCAGAAGGTCCGCATATGGCAGAGGACGACCAATACCGCATCGAGCGGGACAGCCTCGGGGAGATGCAGGTGCCGGCAGACGCCTACTGGGGGGCCCAGACCCAGCGGGCCGTCGAGAACTTCCCGATCAGCAATCGGACCTTCGACAGACGGTTCGTCCGGGCACTCGGGATCGTCAAGAAGGCCTCGGCCCAGGCGAACCGGGACCTCGACATGGTGCCGGAGGACAAGGCCGAGGCCATCATCGAGGCCGCCGACGAGGTCATCGCCGGCGAGCACGACGACCAGTTCCCCGTCGACGTCTTCCAGA
>JBDGRH010000301.1:0-29121 GCA_042218225.1 Halodesulfurarchaeum sp.
GAGCGTCTCCTCGACCTGGTAATAGACCAGGACCAGCGCAACCACCGAGAGGGCGGAACCGGCGATGAAGGGGACGGCGAACCCGAACCGCTCGAGGAATCCGGACGTGAGCGGGCCGATCGCCACCCCGAGGCCGAACGCCATGGTGAGCACGGAGAGCGTCGTTCCCGAGGTCCCCTCCCGTGCCAGGTCCCCGGCCAGTGCAAGCGAGGGGGCGAACACCATCGCGACAGCCACTCCCTGGGCGAGTCGCGCGAGGATCATCGCTGCCGGAGTGAGTACGTATCCCTGTGCGAGGGTGGCAGGGGCGAGGACGAGAAACCCGAGGACCAGGAACGGGCGCCGGCCATAGGTGTCACTTGCCCGTCCGACCGGGATCTGGAAGAGCACATTGGCGAGGGTGACCGCGCCGAATTCCACACCGAACAGGATCGTGGGCTGATCGAGACGCGCGTTGATCTGGGCCTCCAGGGTGGCGAACAGGGCGATGCAGATGCCCATCGCGACGGTGGCCAGGCCCAGAGTGAAGACGGGATCCAGGAGCCGGCCGGGGGGCCCGCGGACCGCGATGGAGAGGTCCTCGCCCGCTGCGGCCCGGGTCTCCGGTGGATCGGAGATCAGAAGCGAGACCAGGAGGAAGCTGACGAACGCACCGCCCACCGCGACGCCGAACGCCGCATCGAAGCCCCACGCCTCCACGACCACTCCGGCGACGATCGGCCCGAAGCCGAATCCGATGAGGCGGAACGTGTTGAACACGCCGAAGTTTCCTCCTCGGGTTCTGGCCCCCGACGCGAGCTCGTTCACGAGCGCGACGGTTGCGGGGATGGTGAAGGCCGCGCCGATCCCCTGGAGGATGCGCAGTGCGAGGACCAGCCAGTAGGCCTCGACGAACACGTATCCCGCGCTCGCGGACCCGAGGAGAGCCAACCCGAAGAGGATGTAGACCTTTCGCCGACCGGTCCGGTCGGAAAGCCGGCCCGTAAACGGCTGGCTGAAGCTGTTCAGGAACCCGAACAGCGAGAGGGCGAGGCCGATCAGAAACGATTCCGTCAACGTGAACGACGCGGCCCCGAGTGGGACCGTGGTTCCCACCAGCGCCTCCAGGTGGATGTGCCCCGAGGCGATGTAGAGGGGCAGGACGATGATGAGAAACGAGTTCCCGAGGGCGTCCGCCATCCGGGCGAAGGCCAGCACCAGGACCCGTCGATCAGTCCCCACGATTCCCATCGGAGATGAGTTCAGTTTCACCGTCCTTCCGTGTTTTGAAAGCGGGTAACCAGTGACTATGTGGAGGCAGGAGCTGGCATCGGGCCGAAACGCAACGGGCTTAAGCCACGCCGGGAGATATCCCCCACAACCGATGGAGTTCTGTGAGGAGTGCGGCTCGATGATGCGGGCGGAAGACGACAGCTGGGTGTGCACGAGCTGTGGGAACCGGCAGCCGAAGAATCCGGAGGGAGAATACGTGGTCTCCGAGGCGCAGGAGGAAAGCGAGATCATCGAGACGGGCACGGGAGAAGAGACGGGACTCCCGACGACCGAGGTCCGCTGTCCGGAGTGCGGCAACGACACCGCCTACTGGTACATGCAGCAGATCCGCTCGGCTGACGAGTCCGAGACGCGCTTTTTCGTGTGCACGCAGTGTGATCACCGCTGGCGCGAGGACGACCACTAGGACGTGGTGACCAGCGGGGTCCGACTGTCCAGGAGAATACCTCCTGAGGCGGCTCCCGACAGGATGTTCCAGGATCGGGCCCTAGGGAGCCCGACCGAGGGTCAGATACCCCGTGTGTCCGACTCCCCTCGTCGTTGGCCGGGATCCCCGCTCGTCGAAATCCATCCGCCGCTGAATCGTTTCGAGGGTCTCGACGTCGCCGAGACCAGCCTCGCGAGCCGTCGCTTCGACCTCCCTGGCCGCCTCGACGAACGGTGAATACGTCGCCAGAAATCCGCCGGGGCGGAGGATATCCGTGGCTCGCTCGACCACCTCGGGTGCGTCCTCCGTGTCGAGCGTGACGAGGTCGAAATCAGCGAGGTCGTCGAGTGCCTCGACGACGTCTCCCTGTCGGACCCTCACGGTATCCGCGACCCCGGCGCGCTCCATGTTCTCCCGGGCGACGTCTGCGAACGAGGCGTCTCGCTCGTAGGTGACGACCTCCGCTCCCAGCCGGCCGAGATAGGCGGCGAGGATTCCAGTACCGGTCCCGGCGTCCAGGACCCGGTCCCCCGCGGCGGCGCCTGTGTGCCCGATGAGAAGGCCGATGTCCTTCGGCACCATCGGGGCCCCGGTCCGCTCCAGGTGCGAGAAGAGATCCGGCCCCCGGAGGGCCCGAACGCGGAACGCCTCCCCGAGGTGGCTCTCGACGACGTCCCCCGGCTTCGGATCCTCGGGTACCTCGATGACGCCGAGGTCCGTGTGAACCTCCTCGCCGGGGTCACAGGCGATCTCCCGGTCGTCGCGGACGAGAAGGATCACTCGAGGGCGTCGATCGCGGCCGCGAGGTCCCCGTCGGCCTCCGCCAGGGCTTCCCGTGCCGCCGCTTCGGAGGCCCCGGTGCGCGTCATCACCAGCTCGATGTCGTCGTCCGGGATGTCCGCCGTCTCTCCCTCCGGCTCCGCCGTGTCCGTCTCCTCGGCGGCCTCGTCGACATCGGCTGCTCCTTGTCCGCCTCCCTCCCGTTCGGTCGGTTCGCCCACGACCTGATAGGTCTGCTGTCCCCTGGCGTCCATGCGGGTCACGTCGGCGTCGTCGAAGACGAGCTGCGTGCCGTCCTCGAGCGTGATGACGACCTCGGCGGCCGCGAGCTCCTCGAGGTCGATCCCCATCTGCTCCATCATCTGCTCCATCTTCCGCGGGTTCATGCCGCCGCCTCCAAACATATCCAGAGGCTGGCGGGCAGGGGAGAAAAGGATGGCGCTCCGCCAGCTCGGGGTGAAACCCTAAGCGGAGGGGGCCGTATTGCCACCCATGACCAGGGAGGAGCGCCTCGAGTGCGAGCGCTGCGCTGACACCTTCGCGCTCGATCAGCCCCACACGGAGATCGTCCGGCGGGACTTCATCGATCGGCCACGCCCCTCGAAGCTCGAACACCTGTGTCTGGACTGCTGGGAGCAGTACGTGGAGGGGTTCCTCGACGAGGAGTTCGAGGTCAGCGTCGCCTGAGTTCGACGCCAGTTACGGGCGTCTACCCCCGTTGACACCAGGGGACCGGGCTCCGTTCACTCTGATTCTGGGTCGAAAGCACCCTCCCGAACGAGGACCGCCATCCCGGTCTCGAAATCGACCATCGCCCCCGCGTCGATCTCGGCACGTCCGACCGCGATGACCTCCCCTCGCTCGTGCGCCACGATCACCTCGTCTCGTGCCCGTATCTGGGGATCGACCGTCGAGACGAACTTGGCGAAGACGTTCCGCCCGTCCCGGACGTAGGGCTCGCTCTCGTCCCCGACAATCACCCGGTACTCTGGTGTGGGGAGGGCCTCGGCGAGGCGCCGGCCGCCCTCGAGCCCCAGCGTGAAGCGACCGTCCGTTCCCAGACTGACGAGCCGGTCTCCCTCCACCGCCACCTGTCTCGGGCGACCCGACGTCGACCGGTCGACCTCGTACTCCTCACCAGGAGGGAAGAGCTCGTCCCCGGCGCCTGCTCCCCACTGGTAGTCCGCGATCGTTCGAAGCGCCGAGCGGTCGACCGGGGGCATCGATACGGTCTCGACGCGGGATCGACATATGCGTATCGGGTATCGAGAGCGGCGTCTCGGCTGTCGAGCCCGTCGTGACACCTCAGAGGAGGAACGTCTCCGTGCGCTCCTCGAGGTCGATGAAGGTGTCCGCCGCCTCGCGGAGCTCCTGGGCCGTCGAGCTCTCGAAGCCCATCACCTCCACCCGGACACCCTCGTGGCGGAGGTGCGAGACCAGCCGGGAGAAATCCCCATCCCCGGTGCAGAGGACGATGCTGTCCACGTGGTCGGCGAGGGTGACGGCGTCGAGGCTCATGCCGACGTCCCAGTCGGCCTTCTTCGACCCGTCGGGGAACGTCTTGATGTCCTTGATCTTGGTCTCGAACCCGATATCGGTGAGCGCCTCGAAGAAGCTCTCCTCCTCGGGCGCGTCCGCCCGGATGACGTAGGCGATGGCTCGCGTCAGCTCCCGGTTCTGGACCGCCTTCTCGAGCAGCGACCCGTAGTCGATATTGCGCGAGTGGAGGCTCTGGGCGGAGTGATAGAGGTTCTGCGCGTCCGCGAGGACCGCGACGCGCTGTCCCGGATGGATCGGGGCCATACCCCATCTTGGCCCGGCCTTCGGTTATAAACCTACGCTGTCGAGGCGGAGATGGGGACACCCTCCATGCGGACATCCGAACCCGGTTCCGCACTCATCTCCCGGTCACGTCGCCCGATTCCGGGCCTGCTGGCACGCGTACAATTAGAACCGGGGTCGCCGGTTGTCCACGAGACCACCGGTGGGAATCGACCCGGACGCCGATGATACCGATGGGAGCGAGGCGTCGTCGGGCCGACCCTCTCCGTACCCATTAGATGCCCTGGGAGTCAGTCAGCCAGCGGGGGTTTCGAACCTGCGGAGGTCAAGTGTGGCCGGATCGAGGAGATAGTATGATTCCCACGCGGGCGCGACCGTGATCACCCGGGTGGAGCCGAACGTGGTCTCGGTGTGCTGGTGGTGATGGCCCACGAGGCAGAGCGTCGGTTCCAGGGTCCGGAGGATCTCGTCGACGTACCGACACCCCACGTCGTATGTCTCCGAAACCGGGGTGCCGTGCGGAGCCTCGTGGGCCATGAACACGTCGACGTCATCGAGCTGTTTTGCCTGCTCCACGTCCGCCCTGACGAAATGGCGCCGTCGCTCGCCCTCGAGGGCCGACCGGGGTTTCTCGAACTGTGTCGGGGCGTAGTTCCCCGAGAGCCCGGCGATCCGGCGTCCCTCCACGGTCACGGCGGTGCTGGCCAGGAGAGTGGCGTTCTCCACGTCGCTCTTCCGGACCAGGCCGTGCCGGAGTGCTTCGATGACGTCGAAATCCTCGTTGTTGCCCGCGATGAAGTACGTCGGAACCGGGAGGTCGTAATGCAGGAGGTCGCCGAGCTGCAGGGCGGTGGCGGCGTCGGCGTCGCGATATGCGGCGAGAAGGGCCCGACGGCGTTCGGGCGAATCGGCGTGCGCGTCCCCCAGGACCAGCATCGATTCGACCTCCTCGCGGCCCCCTCAAAAACCCCGGTGGCATGGATTGCACCCGTCGAAATCCCTTTATCCTGCCGGCCCGACCCCGGATACATGCGCGTCGCTCCCATCTCGTCTCGAACCCCCGGGAGCGACGCCTCCTTCTCGCGGAAACGCGCCAAACGGACATGAGGACTCGGTGCGGGAGTGGCATCCCCGTGGCGGGTCGGTCCTTGTATACTCCCCCGATACCGCGTCGGTCGTCACCCCATGAGGTCGACTGACCGACAGGATGGCGAATGACCGGACCTGATCGGAGCGGACGACATCGATCGGCCGAGAGGCCACCGATCAACCGCGTGATACCGATCGGGTACAAGACACCGATCAGCAGGAAACCAACACCCACCACGAACGTGACAGATCACATCACAATGGACGAAGAATCACTCACGACCGGCGTCTTCCCGGCCATGACGACGCCGTTCACACCTGACGGACGCATCGATCACGAACAGCTCGCGAGCGACGCCAGACGCCTCGAGAACGCGGGCGTCGACGGGCTGGTCCCTGTCGGCTCGACCGGCGAGAGTGCCACCCTGACCCACGACGAGCACGTTGCGGTCGTCGAGACCGTCGTCGAGGCCGCAGACCTGCCCGTCATCGCCGGGTCCGGCAGCAACGCGACCCACGAGGCGGTGTCGCTGTCGCGTCGCGCGGCCGATGCAGGTGCGGACGGGCTCCTCCTCATCTCCCCGTATTACAACAAGCCGGAGCCGGACGGGATGGAAGCCCACTTCCGGGAGGTCGCTGACGCGGTCGATCTCCCGCAGATCATCTACAACGTCCCCTCCCGAACAGGGCGCAACATCGCCGTCGAGACCGCTGTTTCCCTCGCCGAACACCCGAATATCGTCGGCTACAAGGCCGCGAGCGGCGACCTGGGGCGGATCGGCGAGGTTGCCGAGCGGACAGCCCACGCCGACTTCGCCGTCATGTCCGGGGACGACGCCCTCACGCTTCCCATCATCTCGGTCGGCGGGACCGGCGTCATCAGCGTGGCCGCGAACGTGGAGCCCAGGCGGGTATCCGAACTCGTCTGGTCCGCGCTCGAGGGGGAGTTCGACACTGCGCTCCAATACCACCGCGAGCTCGGACCCCTCTTCCGGGGCCTCTTCCGCGAGACCAATCCCATCCCGGTGAAGGCAGCGATGGAGATCCGGGGGTATGGCCCGTCGGCGGTTCGCTCCCCGCTGACCGAGCTCTCCGAGGACCACTGGACAGCGCTCGAATCGATCCTCGCGGATCTCGAGCGCTCGGAGGCACCGGCATGAGGATCGGCGTCACGGGCGCGACTGGGCGGATGGGGACGGCGGTCATCGACGCGGCGCTCGCCCGCAACGACACCATTTCCGTTGCAGTGAACAGGGATCCCGGGACGGACAGTGTCCGTGGCGTCCAGGTCGAGTCGGCCGAGGCATTCCAGCGGTTGCTTGCAGACCGGAGTCCCGAGGTCGTGATCGATTTCACCGGACCAGCGAGCACCCTAGAATACGCACGCGTCTGTGCGGACACCGGCATTCCGCTGGTGGTGGGAACGACTGGCTTCGATCCGGCACAGCTCGCAACCCTCCAGGAGACAGCCCAGGAAATCCCGGTCCTTTTGGGCGCGAACTTCGCCCGGGGCGTCCAGGCCCTCCTCGGGGCCATCGAGTCGGCCCTCGAGGTGGTCCCGGGGTACGACGCGGAGGTGACCGAAACGCATCACAACGAAAAGCGGGATGCTCCGTCGGGGACGGCCGGTGTCCTGGTGGAGCGGATCGAATCGGCCCGGGAGACCAACAGCGAACGGGTCTACGGGCGAGCCGGCGAATCGCCGCGGTCTTCCACCGAGATCGGCATCCACGCCAGACGCGCAGGCGACGTCACGGGCGAGCACGAGGTGCTGCTCGCGGGGAACGAGGAAACGCTCCAGTTGACCCATCGAGTCGGGTCCCGACAAGTGTTCGCGGAGGGAGCGCTGGACGCCGCTTCGTGGCTTGCGGACCAGTCCGCTGGGTTCTACCGATTCGCCGACGTTGCCGACCGAATCGAGGGAGGAAGCGACAACAGATGACACCGCGATCACACCGACAACCGAGCCGACCACGATGACACTAGAACAGGAGATCCGCGACCTCCAGGACCGACACGAGGCGGGAGCGGTCGACGCCGAGTCGGCCACCGCCGACGATCGGGCGACACTCGAATCGTTGCTGGACGCGCTGGAGGCGGGCACCGTCCGTGCGGCGGAGAAGCGCGGGGACCGCTGGGAGGCTGTGGAGTGGGTCAAGACGGGGATCCTCCTCGTCTTCGCCCTCAGCAGGACGACGGCGCGGCGATACGGCGACGTCACCTATCACGACGTCCTCCCGCTCCGGGATACGGCCGATCTGGGTGAGCGCGGGACGCGCAACACGCCCGACGGAACCGTGATCCGCCGCGGGGCTTACGTCGGGTCCGACGCCATCCTGATGAGTCCGAGCTTCGTCAACGTCGGCGCCCGCGTCGGAGATGGAACACTCGTCGACTCCGCGGATACGGTGGGCTCGTGTGCCCAGATCGGCGCGGACGTGAAGCTCGGGGCCAACACCCTCATCGGCGGCGTGCTCGAGCCGGTGGAGGACGCGCCAGTCGTCATCGAGGATGGGGTCTCACTCGGTGCGGGAACGCGGGTGACCTCCGGGTTCGTCGTCGGGGAAGGGAGCGTCGTGGCCGAGAACACCCTCCTGACCCCCCGGGTGCCGGTGTACGACCTGGTCGACGAATCGGTCCTGTACGGCGAGCTGCCGCCCCACCGACGCGCCTTCACGCGCTACGTGGAGTCCTCAGTGGGCGAGCACGAGCTCTTCGACGGCGGCGCATACAAACCGGCTGTGGTGGCGATGGACCTCGAGGCCGAGACCCTCGATGCAACCCAGCGCGAGGAGGTTCTCCGCTCGTGACGAAAGCCTCGGCGCCCGTCCGCCGTCTCGATGACTGGTCGGCGGACCTCCTCCGGGAGGTCGCGGCCGAATCCGGGACACCCACCTACGTCATCGACCTGGACCGGGTCGAGGAGAACTACCGCCGGCTGGCGGCAGCCTTCGAGGATGCCTCCATCCACTACGCCGCGAAGGCGAACGCTGGTTCTGCGGTGCTCTCGCGTCTGGAGTCGATCGGGGCGGGCGTGGAGTGCGCGACGGCCGGCGAACTCCGGCGAGCGGTCCAGGCTGGCTTCGAGGGCGACGATCTCCTGTATACACCGGTGAACCCCCCAGGCAGAGACCTCGATGTGGCCCTCGAGATCCAGCGGGAGCACCCCGGGCTCACCATCACGGTCGGCTCCGGGGATACCCTGGACAGGCTCGCCTCCAGGGGATATACCGGGCGGATTGCCGTTCGAGTCCATCCCGGCGTGGGGTCCGGCCATGGACCGGCGGTCGCCACCGGCGGGGATGCCAAGTTCGGCGTGCCCCCGGAGACCGCGCTCGACCTCCTCGAGAAGTCAGGGAATCGGGGAATGAACCCGGTCGGGATCCACGCCCACGTCGGGAGTGGGATCCTCGACGCGGGAGATACGGCATACCGGGAGATGGTCGAGACACTGGGAGATGTCGCCGAGCGTGCCGAGCCGAGCCTCGAGTTCGTCGACGTCGGCGGTGGGTTCGGGGTCCCGTATCGACCGTCGGAGGACCCGCTCGACGTCGAGCGGTTGGGTGGGAGGGTCCGAGAGGCCCTCGGGGAACTCGTCGATCGAGGGGTGTCGGTGAAGATCGAGCCGGGCAGGTATCTGGTCGCGGACGCGGGTGTCCTCCTCGCCCGGGTGAACACAGTGAAGCCGATCATGGAGGACACCCACCCCGTGGAGGGACAGGTCCTCGCGGGTGTCGATGCCGGCATGACCGATCTCCTCAGGCCTGCCCTCTACGATGCCGCTCACGAAGTTCGAAACCTGGACCCGGGGGCGGGAAACCGGGAGACTGTCCAGGTGTCCGTCGTCGGGCCGATCTGCGAAAGCACCGACGTGCTGGCTGCGGATCGACGCCTCCCCCGGCCGTCGCGTGGCGATCTCCTCGCCATCGGCAACGCGGGGGCCTACGGCATCGAGATGGCCAACAATTACAACTCTCGTCCCCGTCCACCGGTCGTGGCGATCGAGGGTGGGGAGCTGACCCTCGTCCGCCGCCGGGAAACCATCGACGACATCACCGACCCGGAGGTGAGACGATGACGACCGTCCCCTACCGGAAGTACCATGGCACCGGGAACGACTTCGCCGTCGTGGATGCGGACGGGGCAGCGGTGGAAACCATCGAGGACCGCCGCCGATTCGCCGTCCGCCTCTGTGAGAAGCTCGACGCGGACGGTGTCCTCTTCCTCTCGCTGACGGAGGGGGACCCAGTCCACGTGCTATTCAGACTGTGGCAACCAGACGGAAGCAAAGCGGCCATGTGTGGAAACGGGGCGAGGATTGCCGCCCGATGGGCGGACGAACGCACCGGCGAGGATACATTCCGCCTGGAGACGCCCGCTGGGCCGCGTCGAGCACGCGTCCACGATGATTCGAGCGTGACCGTCGAGATGGGAACGCCCTCGTTCGATCCGGAATCGATCCCCGTCGAGCGGGAGGAACCGATGGTGGAGGCACCGCTCGAGGGGTTCGAGCTCACGGCCGTGAATACAGGTGTGCCACACGCCGTCGCGATGGTCGAAGACGTCCACACCGTCGAGCTCGAATCGGCCGCCCCGGCCATCCGGCACGCAGACGTCTTCCCCGCCGGGACGAACGTGACGTTTGCGTCGCCGGAGGACGAGGTGGATTTCGCCCAGCGGACGTACGAGCGTGGGGTCGAGGGCGAGACCGAGTCGTGTGGAACCGGGGCTGTTGCCATCGCGGCGGTCGCCAGCCGCCTGGGATGGGTGTCGGAAGGTGAAACGCTACAGATCCGTCCCCCAGGGGGAACATTACAAGTGACGATTCCGGGAGACGGACCAGCCACACTCCGGGGGCCGACAGCGTTCGAGTTCGAGGGGGCGCTCACCCTCGAGGCGGTTGGAGACAGCTCATGACCATCGATCCAGTGCAGTTCCTCTCCGGGGCCGTCGAGACCCCATCCCACGAGTCCGTGGATGGGATGCGCACGCTCGTCACGGATACCCTCCAGAGGCAGGAAGCGGTCCCTGTCGAGGTTCGCGTCGACGAGGCCGGAAACGTCATCGCGAGACGGGGAGCCGGCCGACCACGGCTCACGTTGAATACGCACCTCGATACCGTGCCACCACCCCTGCCGTTCGACCGAACCGGCGACCGGATCGAAGGGCGGGGGGCCTGTGATGCGAAAGGGCCGCTCGCTGCGATGCTCGCCGCGTTCACGGAGGCCCACATCGAAAACGGGACCCTGGAGCTCATCCTCACCCCAGACGAGGAGACGGATTCGATGGGGGCAGCGTCCCTCTCCCTCGAGACCGATGGCGTGATCGTCGGCGAGCCCACCGATCTCGACGTCTGCACCGCGGCCCGTGGCCGGTTCCAGGGGACGATCCGGCTCGAGGGGAGAGGGGCGCATGCCGCGAACCCCGGGGCTGGGGCCAATGCCATCTCGGCGGCCGCGACTGTCCTGGCAGGCCTGGATTCCTTCGATGCGGAATTCGGTCCCGCCCCCCATCCCCGACTCGGTGGCCCCACCCTTACACCGACCGTGATCGATGGCGGCGAGGCGGCCAATCGGGTTCCCGCAACCGCGACAATCACCATCGACAGGCGGAGCGTCCCCCCGGAGCACGCAGCTGGGTTCTTCGACCGGCTGCGGACACATCTCGGTGAGGTCGTCCCCGAGTCCGTGGAGATCGAGGTCACCCCTGCGGACCGCCCGACCCCGTTCCTCGAGGCGTTCGAGACCGACGAGACCCACACTCTCGTCGAGACACTCCGCGGCGCCGGGGCGGGCGGTCCCCGATCATTCGGTGCGGCGACCGAGGCCTCGTACTTCGCCGCGGACGCACCGACCGTGGTTTTCGGTCCGGGCGTACTGGCGGATGAAGGGGGGCCCGTTGCCCACTCGGACCGAGAATACGTCGCCGTCCCCGCCGTCAGGCGAGCGAGTGAGATCCTTCGTGAGGCCATCGAGGTGTTCCTGGCCCGGGACGGGCCAGGAACCGGGACCTCCTGAGGATCTGCGGGGTGGCCATCACCCAGGAGTACTCCTCGTTCGGTGGGGCACGGAGCGCAGTGGACGCTGAGCGGCCCTTCGAATGCATCCAGCAAAGCGGAGATGACCGTATCGTGTCCAAAACTCGGTCGATACAGACCGATCGGTTCGCTGCGGACCTGATGCACGGTGGGTGCAGTCCAATCGGTTGGCTGCGCACTCCATGCTCGGTCGGTCCAGACCGATCGCTCCATCGCCAGGGCCCGATGCACGAACCTTCAAATACCAGGACGGGGCCAACCCGGGGTGTGTATTGACGACAGGCCGGCCCGGAACGCGGTTGTGTGACCGGCGGCGGGCCGGAGGTGTACGTGGTTCGAACGGTGGGAGGTCCTCACCACCGGGAAAACCGAGCGTCGGTCACCTGTTCGCAAACCCTTCACAACCCGTTCGCGACAGTCACCCCTGGCAGGAGACGAGCCCATCACTCATCCCTCCGCTCCCGCACGTCGGGGCCTGGTATGCGTCCACCTGCGAAGGCAGATGGCCGTTCACTCCACGTCTCGAGCCAGGGCCTCGGCGATGCCCAGGTACGTCGATGGAGTCAACTCGAGCAGACGCTCCCTGGCGTCCGGAGGGAGGTCGAGGTCCTGCACGAGTTCCCGAAGGGAGTCGAGGGTGACCTCCTGTCCCCGGGTCGCCTCCTTCACCCGCTCGTAGGCGTCCGGGTCCCCCTCGGAACGGAGGACGGTCTGGATGGCCTCCGCGAGGACCTCGGGGTGGGCCTCGAGGTCCGCCGCCATCGACACCTCGTTGGGGACCACCTTGTCGAGGCCCTCGCCGAGCTTGATGTATCCAAGGTGACAGTGTGCGAGGGCCGAGCCGACGTTCCGCTTGACCGTGGAATCTGAGAGGTCGCGCTGGAGCCGTGAGGTCGTTATCGCCGAGCCCAGGAACGCGAGGTCCGCGTTCGCCTTCGAGAGGTTCCCCTCGCTGTTCTCGAAGTCGATGGGGTTGACCTTGTGGGGCATCGTCGATGACCCGGTCTCCCCCGCCGTCGCCTCCTGGCCGAGATAGCCGTCGCTCACGTATCGCCACGCGTCGCGGTCCAGGTCGATGAGCACCTGATTGGTCCGCCGGAGGGCGTCGAACAGGGCCGCGAGGTCGTCCCCCGGGTTGACCTGCGTGGTGGGCTCGCAGTGCTCGAATCCCAGGTCCTCGACGAACCGCCGCGAGAACGCACGCCAGTCCACCTCCGGGATCGCGGTCTCGTGTGCTGCCAGCGTACCTGTGGCACCGCCGAGCTTCCCTGCGAGATGGTCGACGGCTCTGCGGACGTCCGCGGTGCCGGTCCGGAGTCTGGCGGCGAAGACCGCCAGCTCCTTCCCGAACGTCGTCGGCGTCGCCGGCTGCCCGTGGGTCCGGCCGAGCATGGGGACGTCGGCGTGCGCATGGGCCATCGAGACGAGCGCGTCGGCGAGTGCCGATACATCCGGAAGCAACACCTCGGTGACCGCGTCCCGGATGAGCAGCCGATAGGCCAGGTTCGTCACGTCCTCGCTGGTGAGCCCGAAATGGATCCAGGGATGCACGTTCTCGGGAGACCCCTCCCGGAGGAAGTACTCGATGGCCTTCACGTCGTGGTTGGTTGCCGGATACCCGCGGGCCCCCTCGCGCTCGATCGCCTTGATCAGCTCCGCGTCGGCGTCGTCGAAGTCCTCGTAAAGCGACCGCAGCGTCTCCCGTGCCTCCTCGTCGAGGGAGAGCGAAACAGGTTCGATATCTGACAGCGCGATGACGTACTCGACCTCGACGCGGACCCGGGCGCGCATCAGTCCGGCCTCGCTGGCGTAGGCGACGAGGGGTTCTGTTACACCCTCGTATCGACCGTCGAGCGGCGAGATGGCGAAGAGGGGGCCCCGTTCCGGTGGCATACCTCGCTCTCCCGCCGGATGCAGGAAAAGGGTGTCGGTGGCCGGATACGCATACATATGGATATTGATTCCCGATTCGAGGCGCTTTCGGCCACATTCTATCCGTGTTCGTGGGGAACCCCCGGATTCACCACCGCAACCCCTTTGCCGGTGGACCCCGGGGTGGTACCCATGATGCAGTTCGCCGGTATGGCGAGCAATCGGGGGCGGAACCTGATGCACCTGGACGACCTCGAGCCGGGCGGCGCGGAGCTCTCGGTCGTCCTCACGAACGATGCGGACGCGCCCGTCCTGGAGAAGGCCGCGCGACGGGACATCCCGACGGCAGTGGTGGAACAGCCCGAGGACATGGGCCGCCGCGAACACGAGCGACGGGTGCTCCAGGCGCTGGAAGCGCACGAGTTCGACCTCGTGGTCCTCGATGGGTACATGCGGATCCTCTCGGATACCTTCCTGGATGCGGTCCCGACCACCATCAACATCCACCCCTCGCTGCTGCCGTCATTCCCCGGGATGGACGCTCACGAGCAGGTCCTCGACGCCGGGGTGGCCGTCACGGGGTGCACCGTGCACGTGGTCATCAACGCCATCGCCGAGGACGGGTCCATCATGTCCGATGCCGTCGACGGTGGGCCCATCCTCACGCAGGAGGCGGTCCCCGTGTACGAGGGGGACGACACCGACTCGCTGAAACGCCGGGTGCTCTACGAGGCGGAGTTCAAGGCGTATCCCCGTGTCGTCCGGTGGTTCGCGGAGGACCGGGTCGAGCTCCAGGATGACGAGGTGACCATCCAGGGTGACACCGAGGGACCATTCCCCCAACGATTGGTGAAGTCCGCCGACAAGGCCGCCGAGCTCCGGTATGGCGAGAACCCCCATCAGGACGCCGCGGTCTACGCGGACGCCACGGTCGAGGAGGCGAACGTCGTCACCGCCCCCCAGCTGAACGATGGCGCGAAGGACCTCTCCTTCAACAACTACGCGGACGCGGATGCGGCCCTCGACCTGGTGAAGGAATTCGAGGATCCGGCTGCGGCTGTCATCAAGCACACGAACCCCGCCGGGTGCGCGGTCGCCGATACCCTCGCCGCCGCGTACGAGCGGGCACTGGCGACAGACCCGAAGAGTGCTTTCGGCGGCATCGTCGCCCTGAACCGGGAATGTGACCGGGAGACCGCAGCGGCCATCACGGACTCGTTCAAAGAGGTCGTGGTCGGTCCATCGTACACAGAGGGGGCGCTCGAGATCCTCGAGAGCGAGGAGAACCTCAGAATGCTCGCGGTCGGTCCCCTGGGGGAGCGGTCGAGATCGCTCGTCGAGCGGCCGCTCGTCGGCGGCACACTCCTCCAGGAGCGGGATCTCCAGCGGCCGACCCGCGAGGACATCGAGGTCGTCACCGAGCGTGCCCCCACCGACGACGAGTTCGAGACGATGCAATTCGCCTGGCAGACCCTGAAGCACGTCCGCTCGAACGGGATCCTCTTCGCGACGGGAACGGAGACGGTCGGGATCGGGATGGGACAGGTGAGCCGTGTCGACGCGGTGAAACTGGCAGCGATGAAGGCCGAGGGGGACGCCGAGGGGAAATCCGCCGCGGGGGCGGTGATGGCCAGCGACGCGTTCTTCCCGTTCCGTGACGGCCTCGACGAGGCCGCGAAGGCGGGCATCGGTGCCGTGATCCAGCCGGGCGGCTCCGTGAACGACGAGGAGGTCATCGACGCCGCGAACGAGCACGGGATGGCGATGGTCTTCACGGGGTCGCGGAGCTTCCGGCACGGGTAGGCTCCCGTGGGCAGGTGGCCCCCGACAACCCCATCCTTATAGTGACAATCAATCAACTATCAGGCATGCCGGACCTCCCGGAGACCCTCCACACCCGGCGGATCGGACTCTTCGTCGTCGTCACGTTCGGGTTCTCGTGGGCGATCGCGGCCCTGATATTCCGTGGTGGGGGACTTGCCAGCGAAGGAAGTGTCGCGCCGGGCCTCTCGAGCGTCACGACGTTGCTCGTCGTGTACATGTTCGGGCCGGCCCTCGGTCACCTGGCCGTCCGGACCGGGACCGGGGCATCCCTCGGCCTCGACGCGGCCTGGCTCCGACCGAACCTGCGGTCCCGATACCGATGGTATCTCATCGCCTGGTTCCTCCCGGGCGTCCTCACGCTCCTGGGGGTCGGCATCTATTATGGGGTCTTTCCTGGCCTGTTCGACCCGTCGTTGACGCTGTTCCGTGAGCAGATCGCGGCTGGCACGACGGGGGGAACGCCTCCCCGCGTCATTGCGGCTAGCCAACTGGTCGCCGCCCTGACCGTCGGCCCGGCCATCAACACCTTCGTCGCCTTCGGCGAGGAGTTCGGGTGGCGGGGATTCCTCCTTCAGCACCTCGTCCCCCTCGGCCGCCGAGAAGCCGTTGTCATCACGGGCGCGGTCTGGGGGGTCTGGCACTGGCCGGTCATCGCGATGGGTTACAACTACGGCTTGGGATATCCAGGTGCGCCCTGGCTGGGGATGCTGGCGATGACGTGGTTCACGATCCTGGTCGGCACCTTCCTGGCGTGGGTGACACTTCGATCCGGCAGCGTCTGGGCCGCCGCCGTGGGACACGGGGCGGTAAACGCCGTCGCCGGGTACGGGATCCTCTTCCTGGCAGCCGAACCGACACTGCTTTTCGGCCCCATGGCAACCGGGGTCGTCGCCTCCATCCCGTGGCTGCTCCTCGCAGCATGGCTCCTGTGGCGGGACGACCACATCCGCGTGCCCACCGACACCGGTTGAGCGGCGGGGTGGTCCGCCACTCCGTCCGAACCTCGAGGAGACGCCATCGATGACCGAAACCCTAACCCCCGGGCCACCCATCCGCCGTGACATGGACACAGGTGTCCTCCTCCTGAACTTCGGGGAGCCGTCGGAGGCCACACGAGAGGCCGTCGTGCCGTACCTCGAGCGCATCTTCTTCGACAACGCGGACCTGGAGGACTACGGGTCCGAGGCGGAGGCCCGCGAACGGGCCCGCTCTCTCGCCGAACGCCGGGCGCCCGGACTGATCGAGGAGTACGAGGAGATCGGGGGTTCCCCGCTCGCGGAGCAGGCCCACGCGCAGGCAGCAGCGCTCGAGGGGGAACTCGCAGAGCGGGGATACGACGTCGAGACCTACGTAGGCATGCAATACACGGAGCCGCTGATCGCCGATGCTGCCGAGACGGCAGCTGCGGACGGCGTAACCGAGCTCGTCGCGGTCCCGGTCTACCCGCTTTCGGGGCCCTCGACCAACATCTTCGCCGTAGACGACCTCGAAACGGCGGTCGCGAGGGGGGGATATGATCTCTCGGTGAACGCCGTCACCGGCTGGCACCGTCATCCGACCTACACGCGCCTTCGGGCCGAAAACCTCCGGACGTTCCTCGCGGAGCACGACCTCGACCTCCAGGATCCCGGAACCGAATTGCTCTTCTCCGCGCACGGGACACCCACCCATTACCTCGAGGAGGGGAGTCGCTACGATCAGTACGTCGAGGAGTACTGCGAAACCATGGCCGCGCTCTTCGAGATCGATTCGTACACCCTCGGGTTCCAGAACCACCGGAACCGCGACATCCCCTGGACGGAGCCGGACGTCGAGGAGGCCATCGAGGGTATCGACGCCGAGCGGGTGGTGGTCGAGCCGATGAGCTTCCTCCACGAGCAATCGGAGACGCTCTCCGAGCTCGACATCGAACTCCGGGAGGAGGCGGAGGCGCTCGGCCTCGATTTCCACCGGGTGCCGGTCCCCCACGACGATCCCCGGCTCGCGGGCATCATCGCCGATCTCACGGAGCCCTTCATCGCCGGGTTCGATCCGGCCTACCATCAGCTCAGACAGTGCGTCTGTCGCGAGAAACCCGGGACGATGTGCCTGAACGCCCCGCTCGATTGACAGCGAACCCGTCATCCGCCCCATCCGTCCGCTCCGATCGGCGAGTGCCCTCAGCGCTCGACTGCCTTCGCCGTCTCCACGAACGCCTCGACGCTCTCCGGAGGGGTCCGACGGTCGAGCCCGTGACCGAGATTGAGAATGTGTCCGCGCGGACCGGCCGCCTCGATGACCGCACGGGTCTGTTCGCGGACGAACGATGGATCACCCAGCAGGTAGGAGGGATCGAGGTTTCCCTGCACGGGGACATCCTGCCCGAGGATTTCACGTGCCTCGGCCATCTCCACCGTCCAGTCGAGGCCGACGACATCCGCGCCCACCCTCTCGAGGAGGTCCAGTCTGCCACCCATGTTCCGGACGAAGACGATGGTGGGGACGTCCACGGCGTCCGTGATCTCCCGGTGGAGCGGGAGGACGAACTCCTCGTAATCGTTCGGACCGAGCAACCCCGCGTAGGTGTCGAAGAGCTGGACGGCGTCCGCGCCGTGCTCGACCTGGTACCTGAGGAAGTCTGCGACCACCTCGGCGAACGTATCGAGAAGGCGGGCAAAGGCCTCCGGATGCCTGGCCCGGAAACCTCGGACCGGCACGTGCGATCGGGAGGGTTCGCCGGCGACCGCATACGAGGCGAGGGTGAAGGGGCCCCCCGCGAAGCCCAGAACTGCCGCCTCGTCCCCGAGTGTCTCGTCCAGGCGTCCGAGGAGGTCACCCACGTACCAGAGCGTCTCGTCGATGGGTGTCCGATCGTCCGGGACGTCATCGGGGGTCTCGATGGGGTCCGTCACCACTGGACCGACCCCGGACTCGATCCGGTACTCGAGGCCCAGCGGCTCCAGGGCGACGAGGATGTCCGAGTACATGACCACGCCGTCAGGGCGGAAGCGCTCCCAGGGCTGGAGGGTGATCTCGGCGGCGACCTCGGGCGTGGAGATGGCCTCTTTGAAGGAGTACTCCTCGCGCACCTCGCGGTACTCCGGGAGATACCGGCCAGCTTGCCGCATCAGCCAGACTGGCGGCCGCTCGGTCCGTTCGCCCCGGGCCGCTCGAAGGAACAGGTCTTTCATACCACCAGGGTTCGATTGGCCCGGAGTAAGCCCTTGCGTTCCAGCGCAACACCCCGGAACCTGGGTGCTTCCGACCGGGTGGCTCCAGGAGTCCGACAGGCCTATGCGCTGGCACCCGAACGGCATGCGTATGCGGTATCACGAGGCGGCGAACTTCCTCCTCGACCTCCAGCGCTACCGTCCCAAACCCGGGACGGCCTCCACCGCTGACCTCCTCTCCTGGCTCGACGACCCTCACGACGACGTCGCATTCGTCCAGATCGGGGGCTCGAACGGGAAGGGGAGCACCGCGCGGATGACCGAGCGGGTGCTCCGGGAGGCGGGACTGGACGTCGGCCTGTACACGTCCCCCCACCTCGAGGACTACCGGGAGCGCATCCGGGTCAACGGGCGGCCCATCCCGGAGGAGGCCATCGTGAACTTCGTCGAGTCCGTCAAACCGCGGGTCAACGAGCGCGCTGGGGGGAACGATGCACCCACCTTCTTCGAGGTGCTCACCACCCTGGCCCTCTGGCACTTCGGGCGAGAGGACGTCGACGTCGGCGTCCTGGAGGTGGGCATCGGCGGCCGTTACGATGCGACGAGCGTGGTCGAGCCGGCCGCCAGTGCCGTGACCAGCGTGACGCTCGAGCACACCGAGGTGCTCGGCGACACCGTCGACGAGATCGCTCGCGATAAGGCCCAGATCGTCGGGGAAGGGCCCCTCGTCACGGGAGCCAGTGGGGCCGCACTGGACGCCATCGTGGACGAGGTGGGCGACGTCATTACTGTCAGTTCCGCATCGTACGCGGACGTCACGGCGACCTACCGGGGAGCCGGCTCCCCGGCCGAGGCGGCCATCGAGGTGGTCGGCCCGGACTGGTCCGTCGAGACCAACATCCCCCTCCTCGGCGAGATGCAGGCGCGGAACGCGGGTGTCGCGGTCACGCTGGTCTATGAGCTCGCGGAGCGGGGCAATCTCGAACGTGATCCGATCGACGAGTCGACCATCGAGCGGGGGCTCAGGAGCGCCCACTGGCCCGGCCGGTTCGAGGTGATGCAGACGGACCCGATGGTGGTACTGGACGGGGCCCACAACCCCGGTGGGGCAGCCGCCCTCGCCGAGACGGTCGCCGAGTTCGAGTACGACGCCCTGCACCTGGTCTACGGGGCGATGCACGACAAGGACCACGAGGGGATCGCGGCGGCGCTCCCGACCGCGGCCACGGTCACCACGTGCAAACCCGCCCGGGAGCGAGCGGAGGATCAGGAGGTCCTCGCTGGGGTGTTCGATCACGACGGAGCAGAGGTGAGGGCGATGTCGAGCGTGGAGGCCGCAGTCGACACCGCGATCGACGGGGCCGGTCCCGCGGACCTGATCCTGGTCACGGGGTCGCTTTATACCGTCGCGGAGGCGCGGCAGCGATGGGCACGGATGTACGTCGACCGGACGGTCGATTCGATAGGGGAGGCGAAGGCCAACCTGGAGCGGGCGCACGTGACTGACGCCGGGATCTGGCGGATGCGGGGAAAGGGTGTCCACCGTGTCGTCTCTACCCGCGTCCAGCAGCGCCAGGCGCAGTTCCTCAAAGAGGAGATGCTCTCCCTGGGCGGGGAGTGTGCCATCTCGGGCCTCAACGACCAGCACGAGGGCTATCTCGACGTCGTGCTCATGGGTACCCTGGCGCAGTTCAAGCGGCTCATCGAGAAGCTGGAGGGACAGCCGTACGGGCTCTCCATGTTCGCGGACTCGCTCCGCCGCGCACTCGACATCCAGGTCGAGTCGGCGACGCAGGGGTATCCCTGGGAGGAGGGGACGGCGGTCATGGGCATCCTCAACGTCACCCCGGACAGCTTCCACGATGGCGGGGAGTACGAACAGGTGGCGGACGCGGTCGAGCGCGGACGAGAGATGATCGCGGCGGGGGCGACCATCATCGACGTCGGGGGCGAGTCCACCCGACCGGGGGCCGACCCGGTCCCGGCGGAGGCGGAGAAAGAACGTGTCCTTCCCGTGATCGAGGCACTCGCCGACGATATCGACGGGCGGTCGGCGGACCTCCCAGATGGCCAGACCGGCGGTGACCGGGCAGAAAGCGATGTCCTCCTCTCGATCGACACCCGGAAGGCGGATGTCGCCAGAGCGGCACTCGAAGCCGGGGCCGACATGGTGAATGACGTCTCCGGGCTGGCGGATCCCGAGATGCGGTTCGTTGCCGCCGACCACGACGCGCCGCTGGTCGTCATGCACAGCATCGAGACCCCCGTGAACCCGGACCGCACGGTCGAATATGACGACGTGGTGGACGACGTCCTGGCCGCGCTCCGCGAACGCGTCCTGCTCGCCGAGCGAGCGGGGCTGGACCGGTCGCAGATCATCGTCGACCCCGGTCTCGGCTTCGGGAAGACCGCCGCCGAGAGCTTCGAACTCCTCGGGCGGATCGGGGAGTTCGCGGCCCTCGGGACCCCGGTCATGGTGGGGCACTCGCACAAATCGATGTTCGAGGCGGTGGGACGGGGGCCGGCGGAGCGCCACGATGCGACGACCGCGGCCTCGGCCCTGGCCGCGGACCGGGGGGCGGACATCATCCGGGTCCACGACGTCGACGCCACCGTCGATGCGGTCCGGACGGTCCGATCGGCCGATAGAATCCGGGATTGAGGAGGTCGGACCGGCTTTTTCCCGTCGGTGGAGGCGGACCGCGGCCCGGCTGTATTCTATCGCTGCGGCCGGACCGTGGTCCGGCTGTATTCTATCGCTGCGGCCGGACCGCGGCCCGGGGGAATATTATATACTGTCGAGTGGGGATTCCGAATCCAATCCTTCAGGCGGGAAGTTATCTGTCGTCCTCCCTCCCATCCGGAGGCGCATATCCCTCCAATCCGCGAAGGCTCAGGTCGCGAGAGTTCGGTAGAGCTCCTCGTACCGCTTCACGAAGCTCTCCTGGTCGTACGGTTCGAAACCCTCGTCCACGGTGAGGCGTTCCAGGTTCCGGGCCTGGACGAGCCGCTCGGTCAGCTCCTGGGCGCTGGTGGCGAGGAAGCCCCGCTCCTCCTGCTCGACCAGCTCGTGGGCGCTCGAGTCCTCCTGGTACTCGACGATCCCGACACATCCGGCCGCGAGTGCCCTGAGGAGCTCGATGGCGAAGGGCGTGTACTCGGCCGTGTGGACGTACACGTGGGCGTCCTTGAAGAATGCGAGACGTTCCTCGAGGGGCTTCTCGCCGACGAACTCCACGCGATCGTCGATCCGGAGGTCCGCGGCCTGGCGCTCGAAATCCGCCCGTCGGGGCCCGTCCCCGATGATCGTGACGCCCCAATCGTACTCACGGAACTCCGCGAGACCGAGGAGCAAGGTCTCGAGGTTCGACGCGTCGTCGAGCCGCCGGGAGAAGACGATGTCGCCACCCGGGGCGGGGTCGACCACACGGATCTGCGCCATGTCGATCCCCGTCGGGATGACGTGGATGTCCTCGGGGGCGACGCCGAACTCACGAACACGCGTCTTCACGGTTCGAGAGGGCGTCACCACGGCGTCCGCGGACCGGCCGCCGATGGCGTACAGCCTCGAGGCCAGGCGACTCCGCGCCATCGGCGGGTCGTAGCACTCGACCACCAGCGGGGCCCCCGCAAGCGTTGCCCCGATCCGGGCCCCGATCATGTGGCCCGGCGGTTGACAGACGCTGTGGACGACATCCGGTCTGGCCCGCCGGATGGCCAGTGGGAGGCGGTAGGGAAACTGCCAGTCCTGGGGGGTCCGGGTCACGGCCCGATAGGTGACCCCGTCGCGTTCGAACGTCGCGGGCTCCCCATCCCACCACTGTGCTGAGAGGACGGTGACCTCGTGTCCCCGGTCGTCGAGAAGCGTTGCCAGGCGATTGAGGCGCTCGGCCGCGTCCCCGGGCTGGTGGTGAACCGTCGTCGCCGACACGAGCGCCACCCGCATACGAGCGGCCACGACCGACGCTTTAAAAAGTGTTTCAGTTCCCCCGTGGGGGGTTGGTGGAATCAGAAGGCGGGGATAGCCGTTACGACGGGGCGACCTGCGGTCCAGTCACGGCGTCAGCGAGGTGGAGCCGACACCTTCTGTCCGGCGCTCGACCAGGAAGTGGTGAGAAACGAGGGGCACGTCGCGAGGAACGGGTCTGTCTGCAGGAGGTTCGGAACCGCCGACAGTGGGAGGGGCGATCGTACCGGTCCGTCAGGTCATGGGGAGCGGGGACCGGGTTCGGTCTCGCTACTGCCCGGTGCCGCAGGAGTTGCAGAATGCGTGCCGGCGGTACACTGTTTCCGAATCAAGTTCCCGACCGCACTCCTGGCAGACCCGGTAGGGCTGGACGTACATGGGATATGGCTCAACGGAGGGGGAGGAGCGTTACATACTCACAGAAAGGGGCGAGGGTTGCAGGTTTTAGGGTAGCCAAAACCTCGAGGACCCTTCCCGAGTCAGCTACGTGCCATCGATGACGCCAGTCCGCTGGGCCGCTTCGACCGCCGCGGGTTCGCTGATGCCGTTTCCGAGGATCGTGTAGCGGTCGCGGATCCGGTGTGCGGTGGTGAGCGCCTCGATGACCTCGTCGGCAGAGACACCGAGCCCCGCCGCGGTCGTGGGTGCGTCGATCCGTTCGAGGGCGTCCCTGACGCTTTGCCACTCGCCGGTCTCGCCGCTGTGGAGGTATTCGATCATGATCGATCCGACCCCCACCTGGTGACCGTGCAGGGCCTTCCCGGGGGCGATCCGGTCGAGCTGGTGACTGAAGAGGTGTTCCGCCCCGCTGGCCGGCCGCGACGAGCCGGCGATGCTCATCGCCACCCCCGAGGAGACGAGCGCCTTGACGACGATCCACGCGGACTCCTCGAGGCCCGGCTTGATGGAGTCGGCGTTGTCGCGGAGCATCTCCGCGGTCATCTGGGAGAGGGCGCCGGCGTACTCGGAGTACTCGACGTTCTGCAGGCGGTTGGCCAGCCGCCAGTCCTTCACCGCGGTGTAGTTGCTGATGATGTCCGCACAGCCCGCCGTGGTCAGCTCCCAGGGGGCCTCGGCGATGATCCCCGTGTCGGCGATGACCGCAACAGGCGGGTCGGCCGCCACGCTGTGGCGGGTGTCCCCCTCGGGCACGGAGCCGCGCCCGCTGACGATCCCGTCGTGGCTTGCCGCGGTCGGGACGGAGACGAACCCGACCCCCAGGTCGTCGGCGGCCATCTTCGCGATGTCGATGGGCTTGCCCCCACCGACCCCGATCAGGAAACCCGCGTCCTCCCGCGTTGCCGCCTCGAGGACCGACTCGACCGCATCGAAGCTCGCCTCCTCGACGACGGTGAGGGCGGGGTCGAGGCCTTCGGCCTCCAGCTCGGCGACGACCCGCTCTGCGGCGAGCTCCCGGGGTTTCGGGCTGGTGACGACGTGCGGGCGCCCGTCGAGGTGGGTATCGGCGATGACGGCACCAGTCTCCCCCAGGACGTCGTGTCCCACCACCACGTTCCGCGGGAGCCGGATCCACGTCGATTTGTCGAACATGCCGAACACTCGCGCGGGCCGGGGCAAAAGCCGTTCGGGACGGAACACTCCGGGATCATCCGCTTCCGGGAGAGCATCCCCGCATCGTGCACGGGAGGGACGATCCGCCTCGAAGAACGGGAACACTCCGCTCGCGAGACGTTCCTCCTTCCTCAGATCGTCCCGAGTACCTCCAACACCCGCTCCTCGGCTTCCCTGGAGGGGCCTCGGTCGAGGTCGGTTCGGTCCCGTTCACGGTACGCCTCCGCGGTCTGGGAGATCGCCGCGTCTACCGGTGTCGGCTCCCAGCCGAGATCCCGGAGTTTCTCGATGGCGAGGAGATGGGGGTAGCTCCGGTAGAGTGGGAAATCCTCGTGGGTGAGATCCGCCACGCCCAGCTCCCGCTCGCCCGCATGGACGACCTCGACGTCGGTATCCAGGGCCCCGGCGACGAGTCGAACCATCCGCTCGAGGGTTACGGCGTCGCCGTCCCCCACATTATATGCCTCCCCGGGGGTCCCCTCCTCGGCGACCACGCGGAGCGCCTTGGCGACGTCTGCCACGAACACCCGGTGCCAGACGTTCGTTCCGTCGCCCGGGACGACCACCCGGTCGTGCTCGTCGACGCGCTGGAGCCAGTAGTCGAAGCGATCGGTGTAGTCATGGGGCCCGTACACGACCGGCGGCCGGACGACCATGGCGTTCACGCCGCGGTCTGCAGCCCGGAAGCAGGCCCGGTCGCCTTCCGCCTTCCGGTTGCCATAGGTGTCCCAGTCGTCGTCCACGGCCTGCTCGTCACTGCACTCGTGGAGGCGGGTCATCCCCTCCCGCTTGGGAATCTCCTCGTCGGCGTAGGCCGCGCCGCTGGAGACGTAGACGTAGGCATCGACGTCCGAGAAGATGCGCGTCGCCGTCTCCACCTCGCGCGGTTTGTACGCGACGGTATCGATCACCACGTCCGGATCGACGGTGCTCGCCGCTGCCTCGAGGGCCGAATCGTTGGTTCGATCACCCTCCACGTGGTCCACTCGATCATCGTCTGCAAAGGGGTTTGGCCGATTCCCCCTGGTGAAAAGGGTCACGTCGTACCCATGTGCGAGGAGTTCGCTCACCGTGTGGCGGCCGATGAATCGGGTGCCGCCGATCAGCAGCGCGGTGGTCATACGTCCGGTCTGGGGGACCGGGCCCTAAACCGTGCCGGGTCGAGGCTGGGCGGGAAGGGATTGGGAGGAGAGGGAAAGGGACAGGTCCGTTCCCCTGGACCCGGACGGAACGGGAGGGGAAACCTTCCGACCCCCATTTATAATACGTCCTAAACGGGTCGAACCCGACGATGGACCCGGACGTCGACACCACGGTCGATGGACCCGGACGTCGACACCACGGTCGGACGGGTTGAGGCGTCCGCGAAAGAACTGCGGATTGGCGGCCGCTCTACCGGTCGAACAGCTGGGACATGACCGTCTCCTCTGCCCGGGCGAGGCGCTGTGAGAGCGCAGACGGGGAGATATCGAACTCGGCGGCGAGATCCTCGAGGGAGACGTCATTCCCGGCCTGGTAGTACCCAGCCTTCACCGCCCGGTCCAGGGCCTCTCGCTGCTTCTCCGAGAGGTCGGAGAGGTGAACGTCCACCACGCCCCCCAGCCCCTCCCCTACCTGCTGATTGGTGAGCCGGACGAGGCGGACGGTGTCACAGACCGTCCCCAGGCCCTCGACGAGCTGCCAGGCCACCTCCCGGTCCGGGACGTACGTGGCGATGAGTGTCGTCTCTGCCCCCGTCTCCCGGAGGTGCGGGACGCAGCCGTAGTCGGTGAACACCCGGCAGGCACACGGGCACTCGTCGATGTCCTCGACCTCCACGGACTGGTGCTCGACTCCGTCCTCACCACCGAGGGTGAAATCGCAGTGACAGCCCGAATCGTGGACGTGAAGCTCCGCGTCGTGCACCTCGCCCTGGACCTCTCGAAGGGGGCACCCCTCGCGCAGCTCGAGCTCGAGGACCATCCAGAGGTCCCGTTCGTCCCGTCGACGGGTCTTCCCGGTCGGCGTGGTCGTCGATTCCATGGTGGCTGATCCCCACTGGTGAGGGAGATTCGTGCTGCACTTCGCCGGGGGCGGGGAAAAGTCATCACCCACATTCCTGTTCGTTCAGAACGCTCGGAGTGGATGGGAAGGGCAGCGAGTTCGCCACCCTCGAATCAGTGAGCGGGCACGACACCCCGAGTCAGTGAGCGAGCACGACACCCCGAGTCAGTGAGCAGGCACGAAACCCCGAGTCAGTGAAACGACGCCACGGGCCAGGGCCTTTTCAATACGCGACGGAACCGGACGCTTGCAATACGCCCCAGGACCGGGGGTTCAATACGTCTTCGCGAAGTACGCCGTCGCCTCCGCAGGGTCCCCACAGACCGCACAGTGTTCACCCACCGGCTCGTGATCCTCCTCGAAGGGGAGCATGACGATCTCGGCGTGGACCTCGTCCTTCACCGCCGTCTCACAATCGGGGTCGCCACACCAGGGAGCTTTGACGTACCCGCCGTGCTTGCCGATGGTCCCGAGGATCTCCTCGTATTCGCTCGCTTCGCGGATGTTCTCCTCCAGGGTCTCCTCGGCGTCGGCGTAGAGCTTGGCGTAGACGGTGTCGAAGTGCTCCTCGACAGTCGCGAGGACGTCCTCGCGCTCCTCGGTGTGGGACGCGCCGTCGGGACGGTGGACGAGCGTCAGGTCACCCTCCTCGACCTCGTTCGGCCCGACCTCGATCCGGAGGGGGACTCCTTTCAGCTCCCACTCGTTGAACTTGAACCCGGGATTGCGCTCGTCTCGGTCGTCGAGGTGCACCCGCACGCCGCCCTCCTGGAGCTCGGCGGCGATCTCGCTCGCGTACTGCATGACCGCATCGCGGGTGTCCTCCTGGTAGATCGGGACGACCACCACCTGCTCGGGCGCGATGGGGGGCGGGAGCACCAGCCCCTGGTCGTCCGAGTGGGTCATTATCAATGCGCCGAGGGCCCGCCACGAAAGCCCCCAGGAGGTGGTGTGTGCGACCCGCTCCTCCTCGTTCTCGTCCACGTAGGTGATGTCGAACGCCTCGGCGAAGCTCTGCCCGAGATAGTGACTGGTGCCCCCCTGGACGGACTTGCCGTCCGGCATGAGCGCCTCGACGGTCGTGGTGGTGTCCGCGCCGGGGAATTTATCGTGCTCCGGCTTCCGGCCGCGGATGACGGGGATGGCCAGGACCTCCTCGTAGAGCCGTTCGTACTGGTCGAGCCTGAGGGTTGTCTCCTCCCAGGCGCCTTCCTCGCTCTCGTGGGCGGTGTGGCCTTCCTGCCAGAGGAACTCCTTCGTCCGGAAGAAGGGCTTCGTCTCCGTCGCCTCCCAGCGGACCACCGAGCACCACTGGTTCAGGCGCAGGGGCAGATCCCGGTAGCTCCGGATCCACTTCGCCATATAGGGGGCGATGATGCTCTCGCTCGTCGGGCGGACCGCCAGGCGCTCGTCCAGCTCCTCGTATCCCCCGTGGGTCACCCAGGCAACCTCGGGGTCGAACCCCTCGACGATGTCTTTCTCGCGCTCCAGATACCCCTCCGGGATGAACAGGGGGAAGTAGGCGTTCCGCGAGCCCGTCTCCTTGAACCACGTGTCGAGATGGTCCTGGAGCCGCTCCCAGAGGGCATACCCCCGGGGACGGGTGACGATGAAGCCCCCCATCGGGGCGTAATCGGCCAGTTCGGCCTTTCGAACCACCTCGGCGTACCATTCGCCGGGGTTGTGCGCCTTGGACTCGGTGATGCCGAGCTCCTGTTCGCCGTCACTCATTACCCCTACCCTGACCGCAGGCCGGCTTAAATCCCTTGAAGCCTCGCCATCGGTTCTCATCCCTCCCCAAAAGAGACGCCGACATCCAGCTCCCACTCGAGGAGGTCGTCCTCCGAGTCGCCGAAGACGAACGACCCCGCGAACCGCTCGCCGGCGAACACGTGTGGGAGCCAGTACCGGTCGTCCGGCCACATCTCATCGTATGGGACCGCGTCGATCGGGTACCAGACCGGCTTCGCCTCCGGTGTCTCCGCGGGCTCGCCATCCACGCCCGGCGCCCGGAACACGTGGACGAACATCAGCGGCTCCCCACCCATCTCGAAGGCGAGCTCCCCGAGCTTGGTCACCTCCGGGACCCCGGTTCTGATCTCCTCGCGGACCTCGCGTCTGGCCGCCTCCGCCGGGGTTTCCCCGCCCTCGAGCTTCCCGCCCGGCCCGTTGAGCTTCCCCGCGCCAAGGCCGCGCTTCTTCTCGATGAGGAGGACGGCCCCGTCCTCGACCGGAAAGCAGAGCGTGGCTTCCTGCACGAGCGGGGGAATGACCGCCGCCGGTTTAGCTCCCCGCAAATGTCAGATTTCCCAGCGAACCATTAAGGACGGTCGGCGCCACCCGGCGGGTATGGGCGACACGAAACGAGGTCGCGAGCGCAAGGGCAAGGACAAGCGCGAGCAGCGCCGACGCCGCGAGATCTCCGAGACCCTTCGCGCCGACGAGGAACCGCCCGAACCGGAGGAGGAAGAGCCCATCGACCTCGAAGACGAGGAGTAGCCCCCACAGATCCCAGATCCGCCCCACCCCCCCGCTCCGAACCCCCTCCCCCACCCTCCGGCATTGTTCACCCCGTTCCCTGAGCACGGACGCATCCATCTCGAACCGGCCGTTAACGGACCTCACTCTCCCCCTGCGAACGGTTCGTGCTGCGTCCACGACCATCCCGGGAGCCTGGTCTGGAACCCGGCCGCCAATGCGGCGTCGAGGTCGTCCGCTCCCGCCATCCTCCCCTCGTGGACGTGGATATCTGCGACGTGGAAGGTCGCCTCCGCGAGCAGTCCACGGGGCTGTCCCCCGGCGATCGTCCCCGCCAGCTCACGTCCCAGTATCTCGTCGACGACGAACCCGGGATAGTCGTTCTCGACGTCGAGCTCCCGGAGGATCCAGACGAGCGCTGCCACGTTGACCCCACGGGCGCCGTCGTCGAACACCTCGTCGACGGCATCCTGGTATGCCGCTCTCTCGACAGTCCGGACCTCCGTTCCGAATACCGCTCCCAGGTGGTCGCGTACGTCGTTAATCAGTGGGACGACGGTCGAGGCCCGTTCGCGGACCCAGGTGTGCTGATCGATTACCGCCGCTTCGGTGAGGCGCATACGGGACCTGTTCCGGTGCGGGTTTACCAACATTCCGGCGGTCGTCGGTACCCGAGCTTCAGCCGGTCCTCGGATGCCAGTTGGCAGTTCGGATCTTCAACGGTTTGGAAGGCCTCGGCAGGCTGCTGCAGCAAGGGCACTTAGGACCGCCACGAGTTGAAAGCCCTCGGCCGGCTCGGGTCGGGGGGTGCTCACGGGTCGCTTCGCTC
>JBDGRH010000099.1:0-25881 GCA_042218225.1 Halodesulfurarchaeum sp.
TCGACGATCGCGAAACGGGAGAATCGACAATCGTGAACGGGTTTGAAACGGGTTCACCGAGTGCGAAGAGGTGGATTCATTGTCGGTGACGCAGAACGACCCCACAGGTGAATCGACAGCCCCTGTCACGGCCGGGGACGACGCGTCCCCTGGGGCGCCGGTAACCTAAATATAACGGGTGTTCCAGCGACGTGGGCGGGGACCGACGGCTTAACACCCGCCCGTCCCCGAAACCCACCACGTGACAGGCACCCATCCACCAGGGATACGCCCATGACTCGAGAATGGAACATCGTCGTCTGCGTCAAGCAGGTGCCTGACGCGGATGACGTCTCGATCGACCCCGAGACGGGGACGCTGAATCGCTCGGACGCGGCCGCCGTGCTGAACCGGCCGGATTACAACGCCATCGAGGCGGCACTGGAGCTCAAGGAGGCGGTCGGCGGGACGATCACCGCCGTCACGATGGGACCGCCCTTCGCCCGCGCGGTCCTCCAGACCGCCGTCGGGCTCGGTGCGGACGACGGGGTCCTCCTGACCGACCGGGCCTTCGGGGGGAGCGATACGTGGCCCACGAGCCTGGCCCTCGCCGAGATCGCCACGGAACTCGACGCCGACGTGGTCATCTGCGGCGAGGAGAGCACCGACTCCTCGACGGGACAGGTCCCCCCGGGGATCGCCGCGCACAACGGCTGGTCCCAGCTCACCTACGTGGAGGAGCTGGAGCCGGACCCGGAAGCGGGCGAGCTCATCGCGAAGCGGGACATCGAGGGGGGCTACGAGCGGGTCGCCGCCTCTCTCCCCGTGGTGGTCGCCATCGAGTTCGGGGCGAACGAGCCCCGGGTCGCGGGCCTCCACCGGAAGATCTTCGCGGAGACCGAGTTCGAGCCACAGGAGTACTCGGCCTCGGACCTGGGTATCGAGGACCAGGTCGGGCTGGCCAACTCTCCCACCTCCGTCGGCGGGATGGACACGGCGGACCCGGTCCAGCGCAAGAAGCAGATGGTCGACTCCGTGGACGAGCTGGTCGAGGCGCTCCAGGAGGAGGGGGTGATCTAGATGGCGGGCGAGGACGTCGATCCGGACGACTACGAGGACGTCTGGGTCTTCATCGAGCAACACGAGGGCGAGCCAGCGAAGGTCTCCTGGGAGCTGCTCGCCGAGGGGCGCTCCCTCGCCGAGAAGAAAGGCGAGCGGCTCGTCGCGCTCGTGATGGGCGAGGACGTCGGGCACATCGCCGAGGAGGCGATCGAGCGCGGCGCCGATCACGTCCTGGTCGCCGAGGACCCCATCTTCGAGCCGTACCTCCCCGAACCGTACGGGGAGCAGTTCCGACACCTGGTGGAGGAGCGAAAGCCGGACATCGTCCTCATCGGCGGCTCGCACACGGGGCGGGACTTCGCGGGCCGGGTGGCCGTCCCGACCCACGCGGGCCTGACTGCGGACTGCACGGAGCTCGACATCGAGGCGGACTCCGGGCTGCTTCTGGCCCGCCGACCGACGTTCGGCGGGGACGCGATGGCGACCATCAAGTGCACCAGGCACCGCCCGCAGATGGCGACGGTCCGTCCCGGCGTCTTCGACGCCGCGGAGCCCGACCCGGACCGGACCGGCGACATCGAGGACGTCGAGGTCGTGGTCGACGAGAGCCACGTCCACTCCCGGGTGCTCGAGCGGGTTGTCGGGGACGTCACGGACATCACGGACGCGGACATCGTCGTCGCCGGTGGGTACGGAACCGATGGAGATTTCGGCCCCATCGAGGACCTCGCCGATGCGCTGGGAGGCGAGGTGGCCGCCAGTCGCGAAGCCGTCGAGGAGGGGTGGGCGGAGGCGGCCCGGCAGGTCGGCCAGACCGGGAAGACCGTCCGGCCCACACTCTACGTGGCCTGTGGGATCAGCGGCGCCATCCAGCACCTGGAGGGCATGAACGACTCCGAGATCGTCGTGGCCATCAACAATGATCCGAACGCGCCCATCTTCGAGAACGCGGATTACGGCATCGTCGGCGACCTCTTCGAGGTGTGCCCCGCCCTCGCGGACGCCATCCGCGAGGCGAGGGGCGAGGAGGTGACCGCCGATGACTGAGACGCCCAACTACGACGAGCGCTTCGACGCCATCGTCGTGGGCGCCGGGCCCGCCGGGTCGTCGGCGGCCCTGACGATGGCCCGGGAGGGCCTCGACGTCATCATGATCGAGCGGGGTTCATACCCTGGGGCGAAGAACGTCTTCGGAGGTGTGCTCTTCACCCCGACCATCCGCGAGCTGGTCGGGGAGGACCTCGACGACGCGCCCTTCGAGCGCTACGTCTCGGAGAAGAAGTTCAGCCTCCTCTCCGAGCAGGACGAGACCGCGCTCACCCTCCGGCCGGGGGCCTGGCACGAGGAGCCCCACAATGACTCCTTCACCGTCCTCCGCGGGGACTTCGACGAGTGGTTCGCCGACCAGGCCGTCGAGGAGGGGGCCACACTCATCACCGAGACAACCGTCACCGACCTCATCCGCGAGGGTGGGGACGGGAAGGTCATCGGGGTGGAGACGGACCGACCGGACGGCCGCCTCAAGGCCCCCATCGTCGTCCTCGCGGAGGGGGGCAACTCCCTGGTGAGCGAGGGCGCCGGGCTGAAGGAGACCGCCGACGCCGACGAGGTCGCCGTGGCCGCCAAGGAGGTCCGGAAGTACGACCGCGACACCATCGAGGAGCGGTTCAACCTCTACGAGGACGACGGGGTCGCCTATCATTACTTCGGCGAGGGGGCCTGCGGCGACGCCGTCGGCGGCGGCTACATCTACACGAACAAGCGGACGCTCTCCATCGGGGTGGCCTACAGTATCGAGGACGCCCGGAACAACCCCCGGACCCCGGACGAGATCTTGAACGACTTCAAGCAGCACCCGGCTGTTGCCCCCCTGGTCCGAGACGGCCGCCTGATCGAGTACTCGGCGAAGGCCATCCCCGAGGGCGGGGCCGACGCCGTCCCGGACCTGGTCCACGACGGGGCCGTCCTGGTGGGCGATACGGCCGGGCTCGTCCTCAACAACGGGATCCACCTCGAGGGCACGAACATGGCCGTCGAGAGCGGGTACTGGGCCGGCAAGGCGGTCGCCGACGCCATCGACCGCGGCCGGACGGACCGCGCCGCACTGCAGCCCTACGCCGACAACCTCGAGGACTCCTTCGTCATGCAGAACCTGGAGCATTACAACTGGTTCCAGGACTTCGCGGAGTCGGAGCGCGAGTTCCTCTTCACGGAACTCCCCCGGGCGCTGACCGAAGCGGAGCTGGAGTACTTCAAGATGGACCGCGAGCCCAAGAAGAAACACGTGAAGCGTGCGAAGCGCACGATGATCGAGGCCGCCGGTGGGTGGACCGGGGTGGCAAAGAAAGCCTGGAAGTACCGGAAATTACTGTCATGAGCGACGCACAACCCAAGACACCCGACGTCGACACCCCGAGCATCGAGGACCGGCTGTACGCGAACAAGTACACCGACCACGAGGAATCGCACCTCGGCGTCGAGGCGGAGGAGACCTGCCTCGAATGTGAGGTCTACGACTGTGTGTCGGTGTGTCCGGCAAACGTCTGGCGGAACGAGCAAGATCCCGACGGGGTCCCGATGATCGCCTACGAGAACTGCCTGGAGTGTGGCAGTTGTCGCTGGGCCTGTCCCTACGACAACGTGACCTGGGAGTTCCCGCCGAACGGATCCGGGATGACCTATAAATACGGCTGATCGGGGCCGGTGCCGAGTAGCCCGTTCCTGTGAGTCGTCGAGGAGAAGGGCCATTAAAGAGCCCCAGCATCCTCGAGGAGCATCCGAGAACGCCAGCATCCTCAAGGAGTATCCGAGAACGCCAGGATTCTCGAAGGGCATTCGAGACCTCCGGTTGCCACGAGTGGCACATTCATCCCGTATAACAGACCCAAATAACGGCCCTCTCGGTGGACCGTCGTCGAAGCGGGGGCCGACCGAATCCCGGGCTGGCAGGCGGTCCGTGCTATGGCAAGGCTTGCCGCAACCGATACGATATCATCGCGTTTCTTGAGGCACGAGCGCGAACTGTCGAATATGCCAATCGAGGACCCGGCCTCCCATAGCGACATCGAGATCGCCCGCGCGGCGGAGACCAGGCCGATCGCCGACGTGGCGGCCGATCTGGGACTCGACGCGGACGACATCGAGCTGTACGGCAGCGGGAAGGCGAAACTCGACCGGCGGGCCATCCAGCGGCTTCGCGAGGGTGAACAGGACGGAACGCTCGTCCTCGTGACGGCGATGACTGCCACGCCGAAGGGAACCGGGAAGACGGTGACCACGGTCGGATTGAGCCAGGCCCTCCACGCCCGCGGCGAGCGCGCCATCGCGGCCATCCGCGAGCCCTCCCTGGGCCCTGTTTTCGGTATCAAGGGCGGAGCGGCCGGGGGTGGCAACGCACAGGTGCTCCCGATGGAGGACATCAACCTCCACTTCACGGGGGACATCCACGCGCTCACCGCCGCCCACAACCTCCTCTCCGCGATGGTGGACGCCCACCTCCACCACGGGAACGACCTCGACATCGACGTGGACCGGGTCGTCTGGCCGCGGGCCATGGACATGAACGACCGGGCGCTTCGGGAGATGGTCGTGGGACTCGGGGGGAGCACCAACGGACCCCCCCGGGAGGACGGCTTCGCCATCACGGCCGCCTCCGAGCTCATGGCCATCCTCTGCATGGCGACGGACCTCGCGGACCTGAAAGAGCGGCTGCAGCGGATCATCGTCGCCTACGACCACGACGGCGAGCCCGTCACCGCCGGGGACATCGGTGCGGCGGGGGCGATGGCCGCCCTCCTCAGGGATGCGCTCCGCCCGAACCTGGTCCAGACCATCGAGGGATCGCCCGCGTTCGTCCACGGCGGGCCGTTCGCGAACATCGCCCACGGCACCAACTCCGTCGTCGCGGACCAGCTCGGGCTGGCGCTCGGCGACTACCTCGTGACCGAGGCGGGTTTCGGCGCGGACCTCGGCTTCGAGAAGTTCGGCGACATCGTCGCGCGAACAGGGCTCGAGCCCGACGTGGCGGTCCTCGTCGCCAGCGTCCGGGCCCTTAAATACCACGGCCTGGACATGTGGCCGGCGGAGTACGAGACGCTGGACCAACCGGATCCGGAGGCCGTCCGGGCTGGCCTCGCGAACCTCGATCACCACATGGACATCCTCCGGACCTTCGGGGTCCCGTTCGTCGTGGCCATCAACCGCTTCCCCGGCGACACCGACGCCGAGATCCAGGCCATCGTCGACCACTGCGAGGACCAGGGGGTCGAGGCGGCCGTCTCCGAGGTCTTCGAGAAGGGCGCCGAAGGGGGCCAGGACCTGGCCGAGGCCGTGATGCGCGCCGAAGACGAGGGCGGCGCCTTCGAGCCGCTCTACGACCTCGACGCCAGCCTGAAGGCCAAGCTCGAGACGGTCGCGACCGAGGTCTACGGCGCCGAGGGGGTGGAGTACACCGGCAGTGCGGAGTCCGACATCGAACGCCTCGAGGCGGCGGGCCTCGACGACCTCCCGATCTGCATCTCGAAGACTCAACACTCGGTCACGGACGACGCCTCACTGAAGGGTGCGCCCGAGGATTGGACGCTCACCGTCCGGGAGCTGTATCCCTCCGCTGGGGCCGGATTCGTCGTCGCCCTGACCGGCGACGTGCTGACGATGCCCGGGCTCCCGGCGGAGCCAGCTGCGCAGGACATCGACATCGACGCGGACGGGAGCATCACGGGGCTGTTCTGAGGCCGGGTCGCTCGCATTCTCCGCACCTGTCGCATGGAAAGCCCTTTGACGCCTGACTCCTCGAGGGTCGGGTACCATGGCGACCATGAAAGCCGTCTCGCACGTTCCACCCACCGACCAGCCGGTGAGCCAGGTGTGGCACCGGGGGGCCGAGGGCGAGTGGACACGGACCTGACCGTGGATCGAACCGGTTGAGCGAAAGGGGGCGATGAGACGTGGAGCTGGCAACCGCACAGTTGCGACACCGAACGAGACCGTATTCTAGAATATGGAAAGCCCGGGACCGACGGAGCGGGACGGACGAAAAACCACAGTGACGGCCACCCCGGTTCCTCACTCCTCGCCGTCCGGATAGGGGACCTCGAGCTCGTATCCGTCGGACGCCACCACGACCTCGCCGCCGAACGCTGCCTCCGCCTCCGCCTTCAGGTCGCTCGTGTCGCCGGCGTACCGGGGCGAGATGTGTGTCAGCAGGAGGCGGTCGACACCCGCCTCCGCCGCGAGCCGGCCGGCCTCGCCGGCCGTCGAGTGGCCCGTTTCGCGCGCCCGGTCGGCGGCGTCCGCCGCGAAGGTGGCGTCGTGGATCAGCAGGTCGGCACCTGAGGCCGCCTCACGGACGGCCTCGGTCGGCCGGGTGTCGCCCGAGTAGACCACCGTCCGGCCGGGACGTGGCGGTCCGACGACCTCCCCCGGGCGGACGATCGTGCCATCGTCGAGCTCCACGGGCTCCCCCTCGTGGAGTTGGGAGAACTTGGGGCCGACCGGCACGCCCAGCTCCTCGGCCCGCTCCCGGTCGAAACGCCCCTTCCGCTCGTCCTCCGTCAGGGCATATCCGACCGAGGGTGACCGATGCTCCGTCTCGAGCGCCCGGATCTCGTAGTCTTCCCGCCGCATTACCGTCTCCCCGGGTTCGACCTCCGTCACGGAGACCGGGTACGCGGGATCCCGGCCCACGGCGTGGATGAGGGCGACGACCGCGGTCCGGGTCCCCGCGGGCGTATATATCGACAGGGGTGCATCGCGCTCGTTGAAGGCCATCGTCTGTATCAGCCCCGGGAGCCCCAGGACGTGATCGCCGTGGAGGTGGGTGAGGAACACGTCCCCCACGTCGAATCCCGTCCCGAATCGCATCATCTGGCGCTGGGTGCCCTCCCCGACGTCGAAGAGCATCGCGTCGCCCTCCCGGCGGACGAAGACGGCGCTCGGGTTCCGCTCCGTCGTGGGGATGGCCCCGCTCGTCCCGAGGACGGTCACCCGGAGGCTCATGCGCCTTACTTCCCCCGGCCGGGATAAACCGGCTTCGGACCGCATCGAGGGGCCGCCGGCCGGATGGCCCCGCTCCTCCCGGGGACCGTCACCGAACGCCGGACCGACCGATTCATACCTGCCGGACAGGTATCACCGCCCGATGGAGCGCCCGCTCTGGATCGACGCCCACGCCCCCTCGCTGGAGGACATCCCTCAGGGGGACGTTCGCGAGCGCCTCGCGGACGCGGTGGACGAGCCCGTCAACCTCATCGTCCACGGGCCCATCGGCAGCGGGAAGACCGCGGCCGTCCGGGCGCTCGCCCAGGCGGCCCACGAGGACCCCGAGAACGACCTCATCGAGATCAACGTCGCCGACTTCTTCGGGATGACCAAGAAGGAGCTGGGCGAGGACCCCCGCTTCGGCCAGTTCGTGACGCCGAAGCGCCGTCGGGAGTCCTCGAAGGCCGACCTCATCAACTACGTCCTCAAGGAGGCGGCGGGATATCCCCCGGTCTCCGGCGCGTACAACACCATCCTCCTCGACAACGCCGAGGCCATCCGCGAGGACTTCCAGCAGGCCCTCCGGCGGGTCATGGAGCGCCACCACGAGGCCACCCAGTTCGTCATCACCACCCGCCAGCCCACCAAGCTCATCCCCCCGATCCGCTCGCGGTGCTTCCCGGTGGCGATGCGCGCGCCGACGGAGGCGGAGACCGTGGCGGTGCTTCGGGAGATCGTCGAGGTGGAGGGGGTTCCGTACGACGAGGAAGGTCTGGAGTACGTGGCCTCGTATGCCGAGGGGAACCTCCGTCGGGCAATCCTCGCCGCGCAGACCGCCGCCGAGGAGGCTGGCGAGCTGGTGGGGGTGGAGGTCCTCGAGCCCCTCGGGGACGTGGGGCTCGACGACCGCGTCGAGGACATGCTCGACGCCGCCGAGGCCGGTGACTTCACGGACGCCCGCTCCATCCTCGACGACCTCCTGGTCGACGAGGGGCTCACTGGACAGGAGGTCCTCGATTCCATCCTCTCCGTTGGCCGCTCGAAGTACAACGGCGAGCGGGTGGCCACGCTCCACGAGCGGGCAGGGACCGTCGATGCGGACCTCGCCCAGGGCACCAGCGACCGGATCCAGCTCGGGCGGTTCCTGGCGGAACTGGGCGCGCAGTGAGGGGTCCCGAACCGAGCTGGACGCCGAGTGAGAGTCCCGAGCCGAGCTGGGCACCGAGTGAGAGTCCCGAGCCGAGCGGGGCCCTGCGCAGAAGTTTCTGACCGAGCTGGGCGCTGACTGGGAGCGGTCGGTCTCGAGCCGGCACCACGCGAGCGGTCAGGCCCACGTACCCGACACCCGCGCCACCCGCCCCCCGCTCACCGCAACACGTGGACGTGGCGCACCAGTGAACGGTGGACGGGTCGCTCGAACCGCTCGACGTCGCTCCAGCCGGCCGCCACAGCCCGATCGGCAAGCTCTCTGTCGGCGACGACGACCCCCCGAGTGGCCACGCGGGCCGCCTCCGAGAGCGCCCCGTCGATCAAATCCGGGAGGGCGTGGCGCTCGATCTTCGATTGACGCCCGTAGGGCACGTCGAAGACGGCCGCTTCGACGGCATCGTCGCGGACCGGCAATCGGGTCGCGTCGGCCCGGGCGAGGGAGACCGGCCGATCCAGCGCGGCGCGGAGATTCCGGGCCGCCCCCTGCACCATCCGCTCCTGGGCGTCGAACCCCACGGGGACGGCCCCGATCAGGCCCGCCTCGATCAACGTTCCCCCCGTCCCACACATCGGGTCGAGGACCGTCTCGCCCGGATCGACGCCCGCGAGGTTGACGACCGCCCGGGCGAGGTGGGGCTCCATGCTCCCGGGCTGGAAGAAGGGCCGGTCGGTTGGGGCGCGCTGCCCGAACCCCCGGTCAGCGACGGCGACGACCCAGGCGAGTCGGCACGTATCCTTCGCGAACAGCGCCAGGAGCTCCCGGTCCGGCGACTCGAGGTCCACCGCATAGCCCGCCTCGACGAGGATGGAGCCGAGGGCGCGCTCGACGGCCTGTGTGTCGATGGACGCCTGCGAGCGGACGTCGCGGGCCCGGACCGCGACGGTCCCGGAACCATCGAGGCCCACCGACGCCAGGGCCTCCCTGGCAGCGTCCGGCGTCGGCTCGGTCTCGGCGAGGAGGTGACTGGCCCGATGGGAGAAGGCGAGGGTCCGGAACCGGTCCGGGTCGAGCGTGGCGGCGGTGGCCAGACCCGGCGCCACCACCCTGACGTCCCTGGCGGCGGTCCGGGCCTCGGCGGCGGCGAACGCGTCCGCCTCCCCGGCGAGCTCGAGGACGTACACGGGCCCCAGTGCGGGGCCCGGGCACCTGAGCCTACCGGTGGAATCGATGCTCGAGCAGGTGACACGTTCCGGCTACACGCCGCCGGATCGGGGGCCGGACCCCACTTGAGTAGCACCTGCCGAGACTACCAACCTTTATAAACCTTAAATACGAGCCTTAAATCGCACATGACTGATCCCAAGGAAACCATCAACATTGAAAACGTGGTCGCCTCGACGGGGATCGGGCAGGAGCTCGACCTCCAGTCCGTCGCGATGGATCTCGAAGGGGCCGATTACGACCCCGAGCAGTTTCCCGGTCTGGTCTACCGCACACAGGAGCCCAAATCCGCCGCCCTCATCTTTCGCTCGGGCAAGATCGTCTGTACCGGCGCCAAGAGCACCGAGGACGTCCACGAAAGCCTCCGGATCGTCTTCGACAAGCTCCGCGAGCTGAACATCGAGGTCGAGGACGAGCCCGAGATCGTCGTCCAGAACATCGTCACGAGCGCCGATCTCGGTCGGCAGCTCAACCTCAACGCCATCGCGATCGGGCTGGGTCTGGAGAACATCGAATACGAACCTGAGCAGTTCCCCGGCCTGGTCTATCGCCTCGACGAGCCAGAGGTCGTCGCCCTCCTCTTCGGCTCCGGCAAGCTCGTCATCACCGGCGGCAAGAAGCCGGAGGACGCCGAGCACGCCGTCGACAAGATCGTCTCGCGACTCGAGGACCTGGGCCTCCTCGAGTGATTCGGGGCGACCACGTCCCTCCCGAACTCCGCGCTCGTCTCGTGGTCGAGTCGGATTAGGACCCTGAACGGTGAGCGTCCCCTGCATTATATACTGGTCGTTATTGCGACCTGTTGGAGCGCCCCTGGGCGTTCAAAGATTGAGTTATACCTGAACGGAAGATGTCCGATAGATCCCGGACCCTCTTCTCGGGTGGGACCGTTTTGAATACGGTCGTTCGAACGCCCCCAGTCGCGCCGGTCTCGCGGCTCGCATGTCGCTCCTGTCTCGCGGCTCACTTCGTTCACCGCGAGACCGAAGCGACCCGTGAGCACCCCCCGACCCGAGCCGGCCGAGGGCTTTCATCTCCTGGCGGTCCTGGCTACTGGGTCCCCTACTGCAGCCTACCGAGGGCTTTCATCTCGTGGCGGCTCCGTTTCTCGCGGTCTTTGTTAGGCACCCCGGAATCCACCCGAAGGAGTCGCGGAAGCGTTCGATGTTCGAGGCGACTCGAGCATTCGCTCTCTATTTCGCGAGCTCGCTCTGAAGCCCGCTCTCCAGCGTCGGGTGCCAGCGAGCCCCGAACTCTGCACCTGTCCACGACGGAAACGTCACCGGAGAATACCCACAACGGACACGTCACCGGAGAAATCCGTAAAGCAATACGCCCAGAGCGGTCCGCCCGTCCTGCAGGTCGCCCGCGGCAAGCCGTTCCCGGAGCGTCGCCATCGTGGTCGTCCGGACGCTGATGGACTCGTTCTCGTCCAGCGCCTGCTCGCCGGTCGGGCGGCAGCCGGTGGCGACGAAGTAGGTGAAGACGGCGTCGGTCACCCCGTTTGCCGGCTCGAACGACCCCAGGCGCTCGACCGCGTCGGGGACGTATCCCGTCTCCTCCTCGAGCTCCCGGCGGGCTGCGGCAGCGAGATCGCCGTCCTCCGGCTCGACGCTTCCCGCCGGCAACCCCCGATTCACTCGCTTGACCGACTGTCGCCACTCGTCGATGACCACGAGGTCCTCCTCGGGGGTGAACGCGAGGATCACGACCGCGGGCTCGTCGTGGAGGTAATCGAAGTCCGTCTCCGTGCCGTCCGGGAGCCGGACGGTCTCGTGGACGATGTCGAACCCGGGGCAGGTGTAGGCCACCTCGCGCTCGGTCGTCTCCCAGGCGAGCTCGGATTCAGCCATGTCCACCCCCTGGCCCCGGTCGAGGATAAGTCCTGGCTCCGGTCCTGGATACGTCCTGCTCCTCGACGTGAGGTCTTTCCTCCGGCCCGGATCACCGGGTGGAGCCGTCCACTTAGAGGATCGCGCCGGACTGCAGGAGCGTGATGAGAACCGCGAGGACCGGCACGCTGAGGACCGTGGAGACGAAGATGGCGGTGCTCACGTACTCGGGACCGCCCAGCCCCTCGTCGCCCCGCCGATACTCGATGGTCAGCATGAGCGGGGTGATGGCGGCTGGCATCGCACATTCGAGGACGAACACCCGGCCTACGTCCGGGTTCGCAAACCCGAGGAGGAGCGCCATCCCGACCCCGATCACGGGGGCCACGAGCATCTTCAGGCCGACGGGGGCCCACACCCGGGAGAGCGTCGTCCCGTAGTCGGTGTTCGCGAGCTGGATGCCGAGCATGATGAGCATCACGGGGATGGCGGCGTCGCCGGTGAGGGTGATGGCCTCCATGGGGGGCGAAGTGGCCGGAGGAACGACGTCCAGGACCCTGGCGATGCCGGCCGCGAGGACGGCATAGACGAGCGGGAGCTTGAACACGGCGGCGAAGGCACTCGTCCACCGCTCGAGCGCGCCGCGAGAGGCCACGTACACCCCGAGGGTGTACATGAGGACGGCCTGGACCGAGATGAAGAGGACGGCCGTGCTCCGGCCCACGGCCCCGAACGCGAAGGCCGAGAGGGGGATCCCGTAGTTCCCGGCGTTGGGGAACGCGCTCGTCAGGACGAGCCCGGAGCGCACCGCGCCGGTCTCCCCGAGCGCGGTGGCCACGACCTCGGCCAGCCCGACCATCAACACGGTGAACGCGATCACCCCGGCGACGAGCGAGGCGACGGCCTGGCCACCAAGACTGCTTGTCGCCAGGCTCGAGAACACCAGGGCCGGTGTCAGGATGTAGATCGTCACGGTCGAGAGCGCGTCCACGTCGATGTCCCGGATCCTCCCCAGGAGGAAGCCCACGCCGGCGATGGCCAACACGGGAAGGATGGCCTGCGTCAGCGCACTGACGAACGACACGGGTCGGGGTACCATCCGGGCCTACAAAGCCGTGGCGACCGGCACGGCAATTGCGTGGGCCCGGGCGTGAAAGGGTATTCTCTAATCGAATGAGGAAGGGAACGTGGCCCGAACCGGGACACACCGGTCGGTTCGATGGGCAAGGAAGAGGAACGAGCGGGGAACGGAGCGCGTGGGCGGGGAAAGGAAGGGAGCGGGAATGAGAACGACGGGGAGACGCGGGGACAGCCGCCTGCTCAAGCGGGCTGGACGCGCCAGGTGGTGGCGCTGGTGTACGACCACTTCTCGATCTCGAGATCCGACGCGCTCTCCTTCAGCTTCACCATGAGCGCGCCGATCTCCTTGGGGGAGAGGCCGACCTCGTCGGCGATGAACTTGCTCTTGAAGTAGAGCTCGCCGTCTTCGGCCTTCTCGCGGAGATAGGATTTGAGGCGGGCTTCTTTGCTTTCCTGTTGGGAGGGCGCGGTAGTGCTCACGACACTCACCTCGATTCCGTGTAACCGGATACAGGACTTTATATAGGGGTGAACGTTCGGGTGCTTTCGGGACCTTTTACGGCATACGCGGACGCTTTGGACTTTTTATAATCGTTCGAGAGAGCTCGAGACATTTTATACCGACAGGAGAATCCGTCGAATGGCGTTCGATACCACCCGTTCACGATTCCGGGTGGGAACGCGTTCCAGGAACCTGCGAACCGCACCGCGTGTCCCTCTATTATTGCCAATCAGCCCCTCATACGGTCGATTAGACGAGATACCGGCATCTCACAGGATGGACGCGGTTGATCCCCTCACGAGCCGCCCGCGCGCTCACGTCAGACTGTTGTCAGACGGGATTCCCCGACGCGACGGTCACGTCAACAGGACAGTTCTCGTCCTTCGTTGATGCGTATTCCCCGCTCTCGGGAGTCTCCATCGTGACTGGGGGAGTTCGGCTCACCAACCGAGCCAGGTGGCTCGTGTCGGAGTCATTATAAAGGGGGAAACGGGATTTTGGAGAGATTTCCCCCCAGGTGACCGGTTCCACCCGCTGAGAGAACGTGCCACAACTCGGCCGTCTTGAGAAACCGCACCCCCGCTTCCGATGCGAGTGGCCCTCTTCGGCCTATCTGTCTATCGGGCCCATCGGATCCTCGGACCTCCCACGTCTCCGTGCAGAACGCTCGGGCCGGCATCCGACGGCTCACGACCGCTCGTGCACCCAGAACTCCTCCTCGACGGTGACCTCCTTCTTGAAGATCGGCACCTCCGCCTTGAGGCGATCGATGCCGTCCTCGACCGTCCGGAAGGCCTCCTCCCGATGTCCGGCAAGGACGACGACGAACACGATGTCCTCGCCGTACTCGATGCGTCCGGTCCGGTGGTGGAGCTCGACCGCCTCCACCCCCTCCCGAGATTCGAGCTCGTCCTCGAGGGCGGCCAACCGCTCCGCCGCCAGTTCCTCGTAGTGCTCGAAGGTGAGCGCCTCGGTGAACGCGTCGTCCTCGTCCTCCTTCGCCCGGACGCGGCCGGTGAAGGTGGCGATCGCCCCGGCGTACTCCGCCCTCGGGGACCGCTTGACCGCGGCGATCAGCGATTCGAGTGTCTCGTGGGGCGCTCCCGCCTCGACCGCCTCCACGACCTGGTCCGCCTCCAGCGCCTCGACGGACGGGGCGGAGATGGTCGGGGACTCCCCCGAGACGTCGCCGATCGCCAGCGTCGGGAAGCGTTCCACAGGGAGATCCACGACCAGGCCGTAGTCGTGTTCGGGGGCCAGCCGGTCCAGGGCGTCAGGGAGTGCCGGATCCGGACCGCTGGCCGTCCAGCCCTCGGCACCGAGCGTGATCGTGGTCCGGCTGGCGTTCACCTCGCCGTCACGGACGACGCCGACCGGCCCGCGTTCCGCAAGCACCGCCGCCACAGCCTCGGTGGCCCGGTCGGCGTCGACGGCCGGACCCGTCCGGATCCCCAGTACCTGCATGGTCGCTGGCAGGGGAGCCCACTCCATCAGCGTGTCGCCTCGGGCGCGGTCCGCTCGGGAACCGGCCGGCGAACGGGTGCTCGGTTGGCTCGGAACGGTCAGTGTCCCTGGCGCTGAGCGGTCCGACCGACCGGACCGGATACCAATCCTTAAGACCGGGAGCGGGCTACCACGCGGTAATGCGGGTCGTGGTCTCCATCGGCGGCAGCGTCCTCGCCCCTGACCTCTCCGTCGAGCAGGTCCGCGAGCACGCCGCGGCCATCGAGCGCATCGCGGAGGCGGGCTGGTCGGTCGGCGCCGTGGTCGGGGGCGGGGGGGTGGCCCGGGAGTACATCGGTGCCGCGCGTGCCCTCGAGGCCAACGAGATCGCCCTCGACGACATCGGCATCGCGGTCACGCGGCTCAATGCCCGGCTCCTGATCGCAGCGCTCGAGGAGCGGGCGGCCCCGTCGCCGGTCGAGACGTACGACGAGGGGCTCGAGGCCATGCGACGTGGGGATATTCCCGTCCTGGGAGGTGTCGCCCCGGGGCAGACGACCGACGCGGTGAGTGCCGCATTGGCCGAGTACGCGGAGGCGGACCTCCTGGTGTACGCCACGAGCGTCCCGGGGGTCTTCACGGCCGATCCGGCAGTCGAGGAGGACGCCTCCCACATCGCCTCCATGACGGCCGCGGAGCTGGTCGACGTCATCGTCGATACGGAGCTGATCGCCGGGAGCTCCGCCCCGGTGGACCTCCTCGCGGCCAAGCTCATCGAACGGTCGGGGATGCGGACCATCGTCCTCGACGGAACCGAGCCGGGGCGCATCGTCGACGCCGTCCTCGACGGGGACCACGACGGAACGGACATCGTCCCGGAGGGGACGCCCACCGACCTCCCGCAGTGGGACTGATGAGCGACAAGCCCTTCTCCGGGGAGGATCCGTACGTCCTCCGGGACGCCGGTGACGACCATGTCTTCTGGGCGGACACCATCGCCGACCTGATCCTCGAGCGGGAGCCCGCGGAGCCCATCGTCATCAAGGGCGGGATCTCCCCCTCGGGCGTTCCCCACCTTGGAAATATGAACGAGATCGTCCGCGGGTACTTCGTCGCAGAGGTCCTCCGGGAGCGTGGCCACGAGGTCCGCCAGGTCTTCACCAGCGACGACCGCGACCCGCTCCGGAAGCTCCCCCGGAAACTGGCCGACCTGGATGGGGAGATCGTGGACCTCGGGGACGTCGACGCGGGGGCGCTCGGGCGGAACCTGGGGAAGCCCTACACCGCCGTCCCGGACCCGTTCGGGTGCTGTGCCTCCTACGGGGCGCACTTCTCGAACCTCATCGAGCGAAGCGCCGACCTCCTCGATATCCCCGTGGAGATGATCTCCAACACCGCGCTGTACGAGGATGGGACCTTCGTGGACGTGACCCGCCACCTCCTCGAGCACCGCGAGCGCGCCAGGGAGGTCCTCGCCCAGTACCAGGAGAAGGTCGATGATACCTACGTCCCCTTCAATCCCATCTGTGGCACCTGCGGGAAGCTCACCGAGACCGTGACCGATGTCGACCTCGACGCGGGGACGGTGACCTACGAGTGCACCGACATGGAGGCGGGCGAGCGGACCATCGAGGGATGCGGACACACTGGGACCGCGACGCTCACCGAGGGGAAGCTCCCCTGGCGGTTCGAGTGGCCGGCGCAGTGGCAGGTCCTCGACGTCGACCACGAGCCCTTCGGCAAGGACCACGCCGAGGGCTCCTGGCCGAGCGGGGTCGATATCGCCCGCAACGTCCTCGGGAGCGATCCCCCGGTTCCGATGGTGTACGAGTGGTTCACGCTCGACGGCGAGGCGTTCTCCTCCTCCGCGGGGAACGTCATCCTCGTCTCGGACGTCCTGGAGATGCTGGAGCCGGAGGCCATCCTGTATTTCTTCAGCAAGGACCCCCGCAAGGCCAGGGACTTCTCGGTGACCCACCTCGACCAGCTCGTCGACGAGTTCGATGCCCTGGAGCGATTGGCCCTCCAAGGGAGCTCTCGGGAGGCGGGGACGGACCCCTCAGGGGTTCACGAGGGTGACGTGGACGGGCAGTCCGATCGCGGGGACGCCCAGTCAGACCTCGATCAGCGGCGACGCGAGCGCGCTGAGCGGGTGTACCCGTTCCTTGTCGAGGAGGTACGGCCAGAACGCATCCGGATCCCGTATACCTTCGCCGCCGTCCTGGGGATGACCGACGACCCTGACCTCCGCGAGGAGATCGCCCGCCGCGAGGGACACATCCCGGCAGAGGCCCCGGACTGGGCGATCGAGGAGGCCCTGAGCCGCGTGGAGCGGGCCCGCGAATGGGCCCGCCGGACGGACAACGAGTTCAACTACGACCTCAAACGGACGACTCAACCCGACGTGGACCTCGACCCCGAGACCGAGGCCGCCCTCGACGACCTCGCCGACTTCATCGAGGAGGGGGCCACCCCGGAGGAGATCCAGGGGGAGATCTACGAGACCGCCAAGCGCCATGATCTCGACGTGGGGGGGTTCTTCGAGGCAGGGTATCGCCTCTTCTTCGATAAGGAGGAGGGTCCCAAGCTGGGGACCTTCCTGGGGAAGCTGGACCGGGAGTTCGTCCTCGCCCGGCTCCGACGGGAGCGGTAGGTCCCCCCGTCCTCAATCCGCGATTGATTGCCGGAGTTCGTCGACCGTGAGCTCCTCCTCGCCGCTGAGCCCAGTCGTGATCACCAGCTGGAGCCCCTCCCTGACCGAGAGGTCGGTCATGGTGAGCACTGACTCCGGGACCACGGCCAGAAACCCACCCATCGGGTTGGGGCTCATGGGAACGAAGACGTCGTAGTGGGCCTCCGCGTCGTCGATGTGGGTCTGGACCGCCTCGGGGGTCTCATCCGTCACGAACCCGATGGTCCGAACGCCCGTTCGGGGCCATTCCACGAGGGCGACCCGCTCGAACTGGTCGCCGTGTTCGATGAGGGCCGTCGCCGCCCGTCTCGTCGGTGAGTAGATGGATCGGATCACCGGGATGTGCTCCATCACCCGGTCGAAGGTGACGAGGAAGCGGTCGGTCGCCCACCGCCGGACGAGAAACCCCAAGACGGTGATGCCCACGAAGAGCGAGACGACCGCGAGGAACCCCTCGAGGGCACCCACCTGGTCTACCCAGAGCCGGAGGACCGGCTCGATGAGGCCGACCAGCCACTGGTAGGCGACGAGGATCACGAGCACCGAGACAGCGAGCGGGGCGATGAACACGAAGCCCGTCACGAACCCCATGCGGATCGCCTCGGCGGGATCGATGTCGATTGCCATGGGTAACGCTGGTCTCGCGCGACGGAAATACCCGTGGGCCAGGGGCGGCGAAATCCACCCGTTGAAGGGAGGGTTCGGCCGCTGCTGCGGCGGATCCATGGGGGATTCGCCGGACGGTTTGAATCGGCAGGCCCCCGCCGAACCTGCGGAACCGGCAGCCCCTCTCCACCGGATTTCCCTTCCGGGTGTCGGCCGGACCCGAAGTCCTTTCCCGCCTTCGGACCCAGGTGCGTGACGATGAACCCCTGGACGTGGGTCCTCGTCGGGCTCCTCGCCTACTGGGGAGCCCTCACCGCCCTCCGGAGCCGCCTCCCCGAGTACGTGGGGACGATGGGTCCCATCGTGACCATCCACACGAAGCGGGGCCGAGACCTCATCGACCGGATCGCCAGCCCGAAGCGACTCTGGCGGCTCTGGGGGAATTTCGGACTCGGGGTTGCCCTCGTCGTCCTCGTGGGGCTTTTCGCCCTCCTCCTGCAGAACGCGATCAGCGTCGTCAGGAACCCCCCCGCCCCGACCCCGGCCAATCAGCCACAGAACTTCCTGGTCATCCCCGGCGTGAACGAGTTCCTCCCGCTGGCGGTCGCCCCGGAGATCGTCTTCGGGCTGTTCGTCGGCATGGTCGTCCACGAGGGCGGGCACGGCATTCTCTCGCGGGTCGAGGACATCGAGATCTCGTCGATGGGCGTCGCGCTTTTGGCCATCCTCCCGATCGGGGCATTCGTTGAACCGGACGAGGAGAGCGTCGCGGAGAGCGACCGGGGCAGTCGGGCCCGGATGTTCGCGGCGGGCGTCTCGAATAACTTCCTGGTCACTGTCCTCGCCTTCGGGCTGCTCTTCGGCCCGGTCGTCGGCTCGATTGCGGTCGCCGACGGGGCGGCGATCGGGGGCTCGTTCCCGGGCTCACCGGCGGACCGGGCCGGCATCGATCGGGGGGACCTGATCGTCTCGGTGGGGGGTGAACCCATCACCAGCAATCAGGATCTCGGCGAGACACTGGCGAGCATCCCCGAGGAGACCGTCCCGGTGACGCTGGGGAATGGCGAAACGGTCACGGTCGACCGCTCCGTGCTCGTGACGGGCATGGCCCCTCAGTCGCCCTTCTCGGCCATCGGCGTGAACCAGACCATCGTGGCCGTCAACGGGACCTCGGTGGGGTCGGAGAACCGGTTCCTCGAGGCGCTGCACAACCGGACTGTCGTCACCCTCACCACCGCAGATGGGACCACTGCCACGGGGCCGGCCGGTGCCCTCGTGACCGTCGCCGCGGACGAGCCGGCAGCGGAGTCAGGGATGCCGGCGGACTCGACGCTGGTGGTCACCCGGATCGACGGCGCCCGGGTGTACTCGGCCGACTCCCTCAGCACAGTGCTCGACCGCCATCCGCCAGGGTCGACCGTCAGCGTCGAGGTGATGGCGGACGGCGAGCGGCGAACGTATAATGTCACCCTGGGCGAGCAGGCAGACGGCTCGAGCTTCCTCGGCGTTCGGGTGTATCGGGGCGTTAGTGGCATGGTCGTCTCCGACTTCGGCACCCGCCTGTACCCGGCTGACGCGTACCGGGGCCTTCTGGGCGGAGAGGCGGGCGGGTCCGGAATCGCTGGGTTCGTCCGGTCGGTCGGATTCGCGTTGATCCTCCCCCTCGTCGGGACCATCGGCCTCGGCGGGCTCGAGTACAACTTCGCGGGCTTCGTCGGGTGGAATGTCGATTTCTTCGTCGTCCAGGGACCGCTCGCCCCGCTAGGTGACGGGGTGTTCCTCCTGGCGAATCTCCTGTTCTGGACCGGATGGATCAACCTCAACCTGGGCGTCTTCAACTGCATCCCCGCGTTCCCACTCGACGGAGGCCATCTCCTCCGGACCATGGCCGAGTCGGTCGTCTCGCGGCTCCCGGTGTCGGACCGGCGACTCGCCACCCGAACCGTCACCACGACGGTCGGGGTCACGATGCTGCTCGCGCTCGTGTTGATGCTGTTCGGCCCGCAACTCCTCCGGTGACGGGTTCGGCCGATATACTTCGCGGGAGTGGTGACGCCTCCCCATTGCTCGAGGTCCGGTCGGGCGGCCCTCACTCCTCGGACGTCTCGACACCGGTCCGCTTGTAGAACTCATCCGGCGTGTCCTCGATACGCTCGAACGAACCGAAGTAGCGCTCGTGGTGGCGGATGAACTGCTCGACGATCCAGGCGGAGAAGGTCCGGTCGAAGGACCACCCCGTATCCCGCTCTTCGATTCCGAATCGCTCGTCGGTGGCGAGTGCCACGTAGATGTGATAGAACCCGAGGACCACGTCCCCGAAGTCCCTCGCGGAGGCTCCCACCTCGGCGCGCTTCTCGTCCAGCTCCGTCTCCCCCGCGTCCGTGAGCTCGAAGTACTTGCGGTCGGGCTCCGCCGATCGCTCCACCCGCCGGGCCCAGCCCTTCTCCTCGCACTTGTGGAGGATGGGATAGACCGAGCCGTAGGAGGGCTCCCAGTGGCCGCCGCTGAGCTCGGCGATCTCGGATTGGATCTCGTAGCCGTACCGGGGCCCCTCGGCGAGCAGCTCCAGAACGAGGTAGGTCACGACGCCCTTCGGCGGGCCGCTGGTTCGCATTCTCGCGGTGGTTCCGGACCGGGTGGGGAAAGGGTTTCGGTCGGGGCAGCCCCCGTCCAACCGCAAAGCCCCTTATCCGGCCGGGTCAAATCGGGGATATGACCGAGGCCCCACCCACCGAAGAGGGGTATTTTGTCCTCCACGACTTCCGGCGGATCGACTGGGACGCTTGGCGAGAGGCGCCGGTCGAACGACACGAGGCGGCCATCGAGGCGGGACGGACCTATCTCGAGGATCGGGCGACCCTCGAGGAGGGGGAGACTGCGCTGTTCACGATCGCCGGCCACAAGGCCGACCTCCTCCTCTTGCACCTTCGGGCCACGCTCGATGAAGTTGAGCGGGCGGAGCGCTCGTTCGAGGGAACCGCGTTCGCCGAGTTCACGGAGCAGTCCACCTCATTCGTCTCCGTCACGGAGATCGGGGGGTATACCTCGCCCGCGTACTTCGAGGACCCCGAGTCGGTTGATCCGGGGATCCGTCGGTACATGGAGACCAAGCGCTATCCATCGGTCCCGGAGGACGTCTACGTGTCCTTCTATCCGATGTCGAAGCGCCGAGACCCGGACGCGAACTGGTACGGCCTCCCTCTGGAGGAGCGAGCAGAGCTGATGCGAGAGCACGGGGAGACCGGGAAGGACTACGCCGGGACGGTCACCCAGGTGGTCTCCTCGGCACTCGGACTGGACGACTGGGAGTGGGGGGTCACGCTCTTCGCGACGGACGCCACCGCGCTGAAGGACATCGTCTACGACATGCGCTTCGACGAGGCGACGGCCAGGTACGGGGAATTCGGCTCGTTCTACGTCGGCCGACGGATCCCGCCGTCCGACCTCGAGCCGTACATGGCGGGCGAGTCGGTCCCCACCGGCGAGGGGGAGCAATCGGAGCAGGACCCCTCCGAGGAGACGGTCTCGCCGGCCTCCGGGGGGAGTGAAGAGGGTGACCCGGTCCGCGACGCCCTCGAGGAAGCGGGAGTGTACGGCGGAACCCCCCACGGTGAGGATGTCTACGCGCTGGCCCTGTACTCCACGGCCGACCCGGACGAGCTCGCCGACGAGGTCGAGGGACTCCGCGCCAACTTCGATCACTACGACACCCACGTGAAGACCGCGGTCTACGAGGACCGGGCGGGGGGACCGGCTGCGGTCGTGAGCATCTGGGAGACGCAATCCGCCGCGGAGACCGCAAGCGGCTTCCTCTCGGAGCTGCCGGCGGTCATCGGTCGGGATGGCGGCGACGACGAGGGGTGGGAGACGATGGGCCTGTTCTACCAGGTGAAGCCCGAGCACCGCGAGGCCTTCGTCGAGACCTTCGAGTCCGTCGCGGAGACCCTCGCGGGCCAGTCGGGACACCGGGAGTCCTCGCTGTTGGTGAATCGCGAGGACGAGAACGACATGTTCATCGCCAGCCGCTGGGACTCTCGGGCGGACGCGATGGCGTTCTTCCGGTCGGACGCGTTTGCGGACACGGTCTCCTGGGGACGGGACGTCCTCGAGGGGCGGCCGCGGCACGTCTTTCTGGCCTGAGGCACGTGGCCACCGCCCCCACTGAAAAGCCCGGATTACCCACCGTTTCAACTGGAGACATCGAATCCACGCTATATGGTGGTTTTCAGGCGAAATGAGGGGGTAGGTTTCCGGAACGATTATTGTGGATGTCGGGGACGTCCTCCCGGGTCCGTCCCCGTCGGGCCCTTCCTCCTCGGTACCTCGATTCAGTCCCCCTGATCCCGCCGCAACTCCTCGCTGGCGACCAAACGCTGAAGCCGCTCCGGACGGTACTTGTTAACATGGCAACGTGGGAGTGGATCGTGCTGGGCCTGGTCCTGCTCGCGGTCGCCCAGCTGGTCGCGCTTCGATTCGCCAGGCGGGCCAGCCAGGAGGACGGGGATGGCCCCACTCCCACGCCGGGACGGGGACTGGAGGGCCCTCCGGACCCCGGCAGCGACAGCGCTGGCGGGGACACCGTCCCGTGCCCGCACTGCGGGGCGACGAACGAGGCCGGCTACAAGTACTGCAGGCAGTGCGTCTCGGTGCTCCCCTGAGATGCCCCGCGCGGTGGCGCTGAACGTGGGCGCGAACACGAGCCTCCCGGGGTTCCGCGCCCCCATCTACCCCGACGGGTCCTTCGAGTTCATCCCGATCCCGGAGCGGGCGGAGACCGCGGCGGACCCACCCACCTACGGTGACCTGGGACTCGACCTTCCGGATGCGGCCCCGGAGGACCTCGCCTCGACCCCGGTGCACCTCGATCCAGCCTTCGATTCGTACCCCTGTGCGAGCGGATACACGTACGGAGACCCGTGGGGTGTCAAGGCCAGGCCGATTCGCGCGCTCGAGGAGGGCGAGTATCTCTTCTTCTACGCAACCCTCGACCGTCGGGCGGGGCCCGGGTCGGACCCGGAGCCGTGGCTCACGCCCGACTGGGGCGCGTACCTCATCGGACATTTCCGGCTCGCGCGGGACCCCGTAAGCGGGGACGCGTATCGAAAGGGTTCCCCGGACCTTCGCGAGCGGTTCGCCGACAACGCGCACGTGAAGCGGGACCCTTTCGACGCGGCGGTGCTCGTCGAGGGCGACGACTCCTCGCGACTGTACAGGACCGCCGCACCGCTGTCGGGCGAGGCCGGGACCGAGCCGAATCACGTCGTGACCGAGTGGTCCGCGGACTCGGGCCGGGGCCCCTGGTGGCGACGACCCCTCCGATTCGACGCGTCCGCCACGGAGGCGCTTCTGGAGTACGTCACGCGGGAGACGTACGAGCCGGTGGACTGATGCCCCGCAGGCATCGTGCCCGGGCTCGGCTATGAGGACACCATAGACGGACCCATCCCGATGTCCGGGGTCCCTCGGGGGCGTGCAGGGACAATCCACTGGGACCGGCGCGCTCGGGACCACAGTCTACTGGGGACCGGCGCGCTCGGGACCACAGTCTACTGGGGATCGGCGCGCTCGGGACCGCCGCGAATCCTCCCACAACGCCCGCAGTGAGGTGGCGTACACGTGTTCGAGAACTGGCGCTGGTTCTTCCTCCTCAGGCCAGGTGGATCCAGTTCTCGAGGGGACTCGATCAGGGCATGGCCTGGGTTGGTCCAGTCCCGGTATTTGAACTCTCGGGTCGGAGCGTTCACCGCGAGACGGCGCTCAGAACGGATCGGCGCAGTCGCGGACCACGCCACACTGCTCGCAGACGAGCTTGCAGTGGCGCTCGAAGAGAGCGAAACCACAGCGGGGGCAGGTATCGGTGGTCCTGCCCGAAGTCCCGGGCGACATCGCCTCTTGGTCCCATTATATAGTGGGAAATTATAAGAAGCTACCCCTGGCTCACACGCACATGGCGACCATCGATCGGCCAGCCACCCACCGCGAGGAGCTGGGGATCCTGATCGACGCCGCGGACCGGCGGTTCTCCCTGATCGCCGTGGTGATCACCCTCGTCGTCCCGGCAGTCGCGTACCTTTCCGGGTCGGCGACGGCCCTGTTCTACGTGCACGTTGCGCTCGGGGCCTTCTGGTTCGGCCTGGACTTCTTCTTCAAGTTCGTCCTAGGCCCGGCCCTGGACGCGGTGGCCCCGGAGACGGCCGCCCGGGTCAACCGGGAGCTGGTGCCGAAGATGGTGGTCGTCGCGGAGCCGCTGAGCGTGGGGGTGATCGGCTCGGGCATCGGGCTGGCGGCCCTGCTGGGGTACTGGGCCGCTCCCTCGGTCTGGCTGTGGGGCGCGCTCGGGATCGGCATCGCCATGCTCCTGGTCGGGTTCGGTCCGCTCCATCTCCTCACGACGAAGATGGTCGTGGAGCTCGATAGAGACGACCCCGACCAGGACCGACTCGATTCCATCTTCCAGCGGACGCTCCGGTGGGGACTCCTGCAGACCGTCCTCATGCTGGCTATCATCGCCATGATGGTGGGGATGCGTGGGGTGTGATCGGCGTTTGTTGCGCACCGAGCGCCGCCATGGCGCCCCTTCGGTAATGGACCAAGACGTGCCCTCCTCCTTCGGTGTCGGGTCACGGAGTCTCGCTCCTCTGCATCGGTTCGAGGAGTTTCGGATCTCCCCGGACACCTCAGTCGAAGCCCGAGCCGTCCACCGCCGACACGGTCCTCCGCTTTCGGTCGTCACGGCTCATAGACTCCGATGTGCTCGGGAGGCACCCTCGAAACCGTATAGACCGCCGACCCGCGCTTCGTGACGTCGAACCCGTCCTCCTCCAGTCCCCGTGCATCGATGGCCAGTACCACGGGATCATCCGCGTGGCGCTCGCCCACCGCCCGGGCTTCCTCCACCGTCCCTGAGAGATGGACCGCCTGTCTGTCCATCGGGATCAACCCCTCATCCTCGATCGAGTCCAGGTGCCGCGGTGCCGTTCCGTGAAAGAGCGTCCCCGGGATGTCATCGCGTTCGGCTCCCCCGTCCAGGTCCACGTCGACGGAGTGACCGTATGTGGCTCGAACCCGCTGTCCCTCCCGTTCGAATCTCCCCTTCGGATCGGTCTCGATCACGGCCCGGAGGGATCGCTCGTCCGCCCAATCGTATTGCAGCTCGACGGCGGCGACGAGATCCGCCATGGGTGTCCACCCACTGTCGTCGAGCGCGATCCCGACGTCCTCGGGGAAGTGTCGCAGCGCACCCGAGACGAATCGAGAGAGACGTTCCCGCCGCTCACCGTCCAGGATTTCTGCCCCAGAGCGCTCGCACCTGGGACACGTTTCTCCCTCGAAGTAGCCGTGCGCGTCGCAGGCCCGAATCGCTTCCGCCATCCCGGTGCGTGTTCATAGCGGGTGGACGATTGTAAGGGAGGTGGACTGTCGTGGTGATCGCACCCCTGGCCTGTTCCGAGTCATTCCCCACCGGGTTTTCGGCGGTCCGGGCCGTACGGCCCCTCGATGGATATCGGCGTAACGGTCGGCGATTCAGTATCGGCCCTGGGGGACGCGGGCACATTCGACTTTGCGGAACTGGCGATCGGGGAAGGGGACCGGCCACTCCCGGATGTCGAGCCGGAACGACTCGCGCGCCACAAGCCGGACGACGTGGACCTGACTGTCCATCTACCGTTCCGCCAGCCGCTCGCGACGGGGATCCCGGAATTCGATGAGGCGGTCCGGGACTATCAGCACGTCCACGACGTCAGGGCGAGGGGCGATTCGCACATCCCGGTGGGTGCGGGCGATATCGACTTCGAGTGGCTCGGTGCCCTTCTCGCGGGTTCGGGTTTCGATGGCCGTGTCGCGGTCGAGGTGTTCACCGACGATCTGGACATCTTGCGGGACTCTGCCGGACGGATCGAAGGGGCTTTCGAGCGGGAGTGAACGGCCCGGGTGGAGGGTCGGGGGCCGAGGTGGTTCCTCGAGCGTCAGTGAATATTTCGACTGCGTGTCCGGTATCGTCCCATTCGAGCTGGTGCACGGGTAGCGGCTTGAGTCATGCCACCCGTCTCGCGACCCATTCAGGTGGATCGACGGGGTGTGCGGAGGAGAACTGCGCCGGCCGGGAATTGAACAACGTGCAGACGTGCTCGCTTCGCTGCGCCCGCCTGCCCTCGTTCAATTCCGGGTGCATTTTACCTCGCTTCGCTCGGCAAAAATGCGCCGGCCGGGAATTGAACCGAAATCAGACGGTCCTGCTCGCCTCGCTGCCGCTCGGCTGCGCGGGCTGCGACTGATAGGGTTCAATTCCGGGTGCATTTTACCTCGCTTCGCTCGGCAAAAATGCGCCGGCCGG
>JBDGRH010000271.1:0-25606 GCA_042218225.1 Halodesulfurarchaeum sp.
AGTGCGAGAACGTCTGCCCGAACGACACCATCCAGATCGTGATGGACGACCAGCGAAACGGCGAGGAGTACGACCTGCACATCGGGCAGTGCATCTACTGTCGCCTCTGCGAGGAGGTCTGTCCCACGGAGGCCATCCTCCTCACGCAGAACTTCGAGTTCACCGGGGACACCAAGCACGACCTGGCGTACAACAAAGAGCAGTTGAAGAACGTCCCCTGGTACAAGGGGATCGATCCCATCCAGTCCCGGGAGCCGGATCGCACGGCCTGGATCGACGAGGGCGAGGGGGAGGTCGATTACCAATGACAGGGACACCGAGGTGATCACAGATGGTATATGAAACACTGGCGTTCGGCCTGTTCGCGTTCGTCACGCTCGCGAGCAGTCTCGGCGTCGTCCTGGTCCGAGACGTGTGGCACTCGGCCCTCTTCCTCGGGGCCGCGCTGTTGAGCGTCGCCGTCCACTTCCTGATGCTCGAGGCCGCCTTCCTTGCGGCGATGCAGGTACTCGTGTACGTGGGTGGCGTCCTGATACTCATCGCGTTCGCGGTGATGCTCACTCGAGAGCGAGGGGAGGTGGGGACATGACGACGAAGCCGGAGCTCGCCGACGATATCGACGTCCTCCCCGGCATCGCAGCGATCGCGCTTCTGGCGGTCCTCGCGGCGGCCATCATCGCGGCACAGTATGGCACCGCGGCGGGGTTCGCCGACGGCGCTCGGATCACCGCGAGCATCGGACACGCCCTCTTCAACTTCCAGGGGGGCTCGGGGATCGTCCAGAGCGAGGGATTTCTCGCCCCCTTCGAGATCATCGACGTCGTGCTCGTGGCCGCCCTGGTCGTGGCCGTGATGCTGGCCCGCCGCGAGGGACAGTCGATCCTCGAGCGCAAGCGCGGGGGTGAGCAGTGATGCCGGTTGCAGTCCAGTATTACCTGCTCCTCTCCGCCGCGGTGTTCAGCATCGGCGTGTTCGGCATCCTGACGCGGCGGAACGCGCTGTTGTTCCTCATGTCGGTCGAGCTGATGCTCAACGCCGCGAACATCAACCTCGTCGCCTTCTCCTATCAGCTGGGCAACCTGACGGGACAGACACTGAGTCTGTTCTCGATGGCCCTGGCGGCGGCCGAGGTGGCGGTGGGCATCGGCATCATCCTGGTGCTGTATCGCAACTTCAAGGACGTGGACGTCACCGCACCAACGACTCTGAGGTGGTAAGATGGCAGGTGCATTCCAGTACGCGGCGGCGATACCGCTGTTACCGCTCGCATCGTTCGTGATCGCCGTGCTCGTCGGGCACTTCGCCCCGCGTCTGCTCCCGAAGGGTGGCGCGATCCCCGGGATCCTGGCGACGGGCGGCTCGCTGCTGCTCTCGGGGTGGCTGTATCTGGCGGTCAGCGGAACGGAACAGTACTACAATCAGGAACTGTACACGTGGACGACCGGCATGGGCGAGGAGGTCTTCGACCTCTCGCTGGGGCTGCTCCTGGACCCGCTCTCCGCGTACATGCTGCTCATCGTCTCGCTCATCAGCTTCCTGGTCCACGTGTTCAGCCTCGGGTACATGAACGACGAGAACGAGACCGGCCTCCCGCGGTACTACGCCGGCCTGGGGCTTTTCAGCTTCTCCATGCTGGCGTTCGTCGCCGCCTCGAACATCCTGATGGCGTTCATGTTCTTCGAGTTGGTCGGTCTGTGCTCGTGGCTGCTCATCGGCTTCTGGTTCCGCGAGGAGGCACCCCCGAGCGCGGCGAAGAAGGCCTTCCTCGTCACCCGATTCGGTGATTACTTCTTCCTCATCGGAACCGTGGCCATCTTCGCGACCTTCGGGACCGGTCTCTTCGCCCCCAGGGGCGGGACGGACGGCTTCCCGCAGCTGGCGGAGGCAGTTCTGGCCGGCCACGGAACCGAACACGTGACGGCCATCTGGGAGGCCGTCGGGGTGACACCCCAGACCTGGTTCGCCATCATCGGCCTGCTGGTGCTCGGCGGCGTCATCGGGAAATCCGCGCAGTTCCCGCTTCACACGTGGCTCCCGGACGCCATGGAGGGCCCGACCCCGGTCTCGGCGCTCATCCACGCGGCGACGATGGTCGCGGCCGGCGTCTATCTCGTGATGCGGATGTACGGATTCTACGCGATGCTTCCCCAGGTCCTCGCACTCATCGCCCTGGTCGGCGGGTTCACCGCACTCCTCGCCGCGACCATGGGCGTCGTGAAGCGCGAGATCAAGCAGGTCCTCGCGTACTCCACCATCTCCCAGTACGGGTACATGATGCTCGCGCTGGGAGCTGGAGGGTACGTGGCCGCGACCTTCCACCTGATGACCCACGCCATCTTCAAGGCCCTGCTCTTCCTGGGAGCCGGGTCGGTCATCATCGCGATGCACCACAACGAGAACATGTGGGACATGGGCGGTCTGAAGGAGAAGATGCCGGTGACGTACTGGACGTTCCTCTCCGGGTCGTTGGCCCTCGCCGGCATCTTCCCGTTTGCCGGCTTCTGGTCGAAGGACGAGATCCTCTATGAGGCACTGGTCCACGGGCTCGGCGGGAAGCCCCTCATCCTGCTCGCATACCTCATGGGCATCGTCGCGGTGTTCTTCACCGGGTTCTACACTTTCCGGATGGTCGCGTTGACCTTTCACGGCGATCCGCGAACGGAGGCGGCCGAGGACCCACACGGGGTTCGGTGGAACGTCAAGTTCCCGCTGGTGGTCCTTGGCATCCTCGCAGCCACGGTCGGGTTCGCGAACATGGCCCCCGTGAAAGAACTGCTGGGGATGGACATCACCTTCATCCACCACTGGTTCGAGCACGGGTTCCCGGGGGTGAACCTCGAAGCGTACCATCACCTGCTTGAGGAACAGGCCGGGTACAGGGCAGTCTCCATGAGCAGCCTCTATTCCGGGGCGCTTTCGCTGGCCCTGGCACTCGCCGGGGCAGGGTTCGCCTGGATGCTCTACAGTGGCCCCGCGCCCGAGCGGCACACGGACCGCCTCGGGGTCATCAAAGAGGTCTGGTACAACAACTACTACCAGGACGAGTACCAGGTGTTCCTCGCCGAGGACGTGACGCTGCCCCTGGCGCGGCTCGCGGACAAGTTCGACCAGGGGATCGTCGACGGGGTCGTGAATGGCGTCTCCAGCGTGAGCCTGTTCAGCGGCGCCCGGATCAGACGGATCCAGACCGGCGTGGTGACGAACTACGCCGCATTGCTCACCCTGGGGCTGGTCGTTCTGGCCGTCGCTGTGGGCCTCTTCGGGGGGTGGTTCTGAATGCTGATCGAGGTACTCCTGCTCGTCACGTTCCTGAGCGCGGGTGTCGTACTGCTCGTCGACGACGAGATCGCCGGGCCCCTGGCCTTCGGGCTCAGCCTGCTCCCCCTGGCAGGGAGCATACTGATGTATCTCGGGTTCGAGGGCTCGGGGAACGCCCTCCTGGGCGGCGACATCGCCTACGAGACGCAGGCGAACTGGATCCAGCTGGGCGACTTCGAGATCGGGTATCACGTGGGCGTGGATGGGATCGGTCTGGCGCTGGTGCTCCTGACGACGGTCCTGATGAGCCTGGCAATCCTGTCGGCCCTGACGCCAATCGACGAGCGCCAGTCGCAGTTCTACGGGCTCATGCTCTTCATGGAGGCGAGCCTGCTGGGGGTCTTCACGGCCCTCGACTTCTTCGCGTGGTTCGTCGCCTGGGAGTTCGTCCTCGTCCCGATGTACTTCCTCATCGCCATCTGGGGCGGCCCGCGGCGGAAGTACGCCGCCATCAAGTTCTTCGTGTACACGAACGTGGCGAGCCTGGTGATGTTCATCGGGTTCATCGCGCTCGTGTTCGGCCTCCCGGTCAACACGCTGGACCTCCCGGCCGTGGCACAGGCGCTCCGGGCCGGTCAACTGCAGTCACTCGGTGGCATCGCCCCGGAGACGTTGAAGGCGTTCGCATTCGTCGCGATGTTCGCCGGATTCGCGGTGAAGGTTCCAATGGTGCCCTTCCACACGTGGCTGCCGGACGCCCACGTCGAGGCGCCGACCCCGGTCTCGGTCATCTTGGCAGGCGTCCTGTTGAAGATGGGGACCTACGCGATGCTCCGGTTCAACTTCACGATGTTGCCGGACGTGGCGGCCTCGTATGCGGTCCCCATCGCGGTGTTCGCGGTGATCAGCGTGATCTACGGGGCCATGCTCGCGATGGCCCAGCAGGACCTCAAGCGCATCGTGGCGTACTCCTCCATCTCCTCGATGGGGTATGTCCTCCTCGGATTGGTCGCCTTCAACATGTACGGGCTCGGCGGTGCCACCTTCCAGATGGTCGCTCACGGGCTCATCTCCGGGCTGATGTTCATGTCGGTCGGCGTGATCTACAACGTGGCCCACACCCGGATGGTGGGCGACCTCTCAGGGATCGCCGACCGGATGCCGGTCACCGCGGCGGTGTTCACCGCGGCGGCCTTCGGGTACATGGGCCTGCCCCTCATGGCCGGGTTCGCCGGGGAACTCTACATCTTCCTCGGTGGGATGCAATCGACAGTGCTCCCGCACGCACAGGTATTCACGGCCGTGGCGATGTTCGGCATCGTGATCGTGGCGGGCTACCTGCTCTTCGCGATGCAGCGGGTCCTCTTTGGCCCCTTCCGCGCGGACACTGACCACGACATCGTCCCGGCCGCCGCGCACGACCAGCTCTCCATCGTGATCCTCATCCTGTTGATCATCCTGCTGGGGACCGTCCCCGACCTCTTCTACGGGATGATCCAGGACGCCGTTCATCCGATCCTGACGCTCGGAGGTGGTCTCTAGATGGTCGAACTCCCGTACCTGACGCCGCAGTACCTCTTCGGGCTCACCGCCCTGGTACTGCTGCTCGTCGACACGGTAATGCCGTCGTATCGCCGGAACGACCTCCTGGCTGGCATCGCTGCTCTGGGCTCGCTCCTGGTCGCCGCGACGAGTGCGTGGTTCATCAGTGCGGGCACCGGAAGCAGGCCGTACGTCCCGGAGGTCTTCGGTGGCATGATCGTCATCGACGGGATGAGCCTGTTCTTCACGCTCATCTTCGGCAGTGTGGCCGCCCTCGTGGTGATCGCCAGCCATGACTACCTCGAGGGACAGGAGAACCTCGCCGAGTACTACGCCCTGGTGGCCCTGGCTGCGACCGGGATGAGTCTCATGGCGGTGGCGAACAGCCTCGCCACGGTGTTCGTGAGTCTGGAGCTATCCTCCTTGCCCTCCTACGGGCTCGTTGCCTACCTGAAGCGGAACAAAGGCAGCGCCGAGGCGGGGCTCAAGTACTTCCTGATCGGGGCGCTCTCCTCGGCGATCATGATCTACGGGATAAGCCTCGTGTATGGCGCGACCGGCACGCTCAACCTCGCCGCCATCGCCGATGCCGTCCTGGAGCTTCCGGCCGGTCGGAGCGGGCTGCTCGGTCTGGGGGTGCTCATGTTGCTGGGCGGGTTCCTGTTCAAGACCGCAAGCGTTCCGTTCCACTTCTGGGCCCCGGAGGCATACGAGGGGGCCCCGGCACCGATCGCCGCGTTCCTCTCCTCCGCCTCGAAGGCGGCGGGGTTCGCCGTGACCTTCCGGGTCCTCATCGAGGCCTTCCCGCTCGACGCCGTCGCCACGACGGTACCCTGGGCCTGGGTCATCGCCATCATCGCCGTCGTCACGATGACCCTGGGGAACTTCGCCGCGGCGACCCAGGAGCGCGTCAAGCGCATGCTCGCGTACTCCTCGATCGGACACGCCGGGTACGTCCTGATCGGCCTCGCCGCGCTTGCCGGTCCGGGGAACGCGACGGTCGATGCGTTCGTCCTCGGTGCGGCGATGATGCACCTCCTGGTGTACGGGTTCATGAACACCGGGGCCTTCCTGTTCGTGGGACTGGCCGAACACTGGGGCGTGGGCCGCACGTTCGAGGACTATAACGGCCTCGCCAGGCGCGCTCCCTTCGCCAGCGTGGCGATGACGGTGTTCATGTTCAGCCTGGCCGGGCTCCCGGTCGGGGCGGGCTTCCTCTCGAAGTACTTCCTCTTCGCCGGGGCAGTCCGGGCCGGGTTCTGGTGGCTCGCAGTGATCGCGGCCGTGAACAGCGCGCTCTCGCTTTACTACTACACGCGCGTGGTGAAGGCCCTCTGGATCGAGGAACCCACCCAGTCGCTGTCCTTCGAGGGCACCCCGACCGCAATCTACCTCGCCGTGGTCGGCGCCGCCGTCATGACCGTGGTGTTGCTGTTCGCCTTCGACCCTGTCGCCAGGGCGGCGATCGACGCGGCGGCGATTCTGCTCTGACCGAAACTACCAGGGTGGTGGAGAGGCTGGGTCAATCCGGCGTTCGACGCACATGGTTTCTCGTCTGATACTCGGGTGTGACGCGACGGCGCTCTCGGTCGTCGAACACCTGGAGGCGAAGCGCGGAGACCTGGTGGTCATCGAGGACGATGAGGGACGCGTCGAACAGCTCCGGAACGAGAAGATCAGCGCGGAGGAGGGCGACGTCACGGACCGGGAGACGCTCCGCAATGCCGGCGTCGACCCCAATGTCGTGTATATAATGGGACAGCGACCGGGGGTGAACCTCGCCACCGCGACGCTGGCAACGGACGTGTTTCCGGACGCATATCTCGTCGCGTTCGGTGGGGACGACGCCACGCCGGGGGACCTGGAGGCCCTCGAGGAGGTGGTGGATTCGGTCATCTCCCAGGGCGAATTGCTCGTGAACCACCTGGACGAGATGCTCGTCGGGGGGCAGCTTGCACGTTTGCAGGGGCTGCGGCGCACCCTCAAGGGAATTGAGGGGACGCTGGGTGTGTTCACCCACGACAATCCTGACCCGGACGCCATCGCGGCCGGCCTGGGCCTCGTCACCATCGCCGAGTGGTTCGACGTCGAGGCGGTCCCCTGCTATTTCGGGGATATCTCCCACCAGGAGAACCGGGCCTTCGTGAACCTCCTCGAACTCGAGCTCCGGAATGTGACCCCCGAGGAGGAGCTTTCCCTCGATGGGATCGCGTTGGTGGATCACAGCGCCCCGGGGGTGAACGACCAGCTTCCGGCAGAGACCGACATCGACATCGTCATCGACCATCACCCGCCAAAGACCGCCGTGGAGGCGGATTTCGTCGACATCCGGGAGTCGGTGGGTGCCACGAGCACGCTGGTGGTGGATTACCTCCGCGGGTATGACGTCGACGTGGAGACCGCCGTGGCGACTGGTCTCCTCTTCGGTATCAGGATCGACACCCAGGACTTCGCAAGGGGGGTCACCCAACGGGACTTCCACGCCGCCGCGTATCTCCTTCCCCGGGCAGATACGGAGGTCCTCCACCGGGTGGAGAGCCCCTCGATCAGCCCCGATACGCTCGAGATCATCGCCCGGGCGATCCGCGAGCGGGAGACCCGCGGCGAGGTCCTCTCGAGCGGGGTGGGGAGTATCTCCGATCGCGACGCGCTGGCACAGGCCGCTGACCGCCTGCTCAACATGGAGGACATCTCGGTGACGATGGTGTTCGGATACAAGGAGGGGACGATCTACCTCTCCGCCCGAGCGCGAGGGGTGGAGATCGATCTCGGAGAGACGCTCCGACAGGCGTTCGGGGATATCGGGAGCGCTGGCGGGCACGCCGACATGGCCGGCGCACAGATCCCCATGGGCCTCTTCGACCAGATCGACGACGACGCGGAGGCGGAGCTCTCCGAGATGGTCCAGGCGGTTGTCACGGACCGGCTGTTCTCGGTGCTGGAACCGGAGGCGCTCGAGGAGTGAGCGGACCGGACACGTCCGGGGCGGACCGGGATGTGGACAGACCGATATTCGACGGTCACAACGATACCCTGTTGGCGGTCGGCAGTGGCCCGGATCGGGGCGGTCGTCCGTTCGACGTGCGGACCGACGAGGGTCACCTGGACATTCCCAGGGCGAGCGATGCCGGGTACGGCGGGGGCCTGTTTGCGATCTGGGTCCCGAACGGCATGCTCGATGACCCGCGGGAGACGGCCGAGGGGTACGAGATCCCCCTCGCGCCGCGGATCCCGACGGCGCGCGCCAAGCGTTTCACCTACGACAGACTGGCGGATCTCCACCGGCTCGCGACGCGACACGACGACGCGTTTCAGGTGGTCGACTCGACAGACGGGCTCCGGTCGGGACTGGCCTCGGACCGCCTCGTCGCCGTCCCGCACCTCGAGGGTGCGGCTGCGGTCGAACCGGACTGCTCGAACCTGGATCTCCTCTATCGGGCGGGTGTCCGCTCCATCGGGCTCACCTGGAGTCGGCCCAACGCGTTCGGCCACGGTGTCCCGTTCCGATATCCCGCCTCGCCCGATATCGGTCCGGGGTTGACCGAGGCCGGGAGGGACCTGGTCCGGGCCTGCAACGAACGCGGCATCCTCCTCGACCTCGCACACCTGAACGCCGCCGGGTTCTGGGATGTCGCCGACCTGACGACGGACCCCCTCGTTGTGAGCCACACCGGGGCGCACGAGCTTGCGCCGACGACGCGGAACCTGACTGACGAGCAGCTCGAGGCGGTGGGTGACTCGGGCGGGCTCGTGGGCATCCAGTTCGGGGTGGAGAACCTCCGTGCCGACGGCGACCGGAACCGGGAGACGCCGGTGTCCCGGATCGTCGATCACATCGCGTACGTGGCCGACCGCATCGGGATCGAGCACGTCGGCCTCGGCACGGACTTCGACGGGTGTACGGTCCCGGCCCCGATCGGCGACGTCACCGGGCTTCCGCTGGTGTTCGAGGCGCTGGCAGATCGTGGGTTCGGGGCGGACGCACGCTCGCGGATCGCCCGGGAGAACTGGATCCGCGTCCTGACGGACACCTGGACGACCTGATCGCTTGCCCTCCTTCTCTCTTCTTCCTTCCATCCTCCCACACGCTGCCGAGTTCCCTCGATCCCTGTCGCCCGACGGCGGGTTTTTCTATCCCCCACCGCATAGACGAACCCGATGGATCAGGCGCTCGACCACAACGGTGGGAAACCACGGGTCAAAGACTACATGACCCGGGAGGTGGCCACCGTGTCGCCCGACGAGACCGTCGAGGCGGTCTCCAGGCGGATCGTGGAGAGCGAGGACCACAACGGGTTCCCCGTGACGCAGGGCCGGCGAGTCGAGGGCTTCGTCTCGGCCAGGGACCTCCTCCTCGTGGACCCGGATGAGCCCATCTTCAAGGTCATGACCGACGAGCTCATCGTGGCCCATCCGGACATGAAGGTGACCGACGCGGCACGTGTCATCCTCCGCTCGGGCATCCAGAAGCTTCCGGTGGTGGACGACGCGGGGAACCTCGTCGGCATCATCTCGAACGCTGACGTCATCCGGAGTCAGATCGAGCGGGCCACCCCGGAGAAGGTCGGGAAGCTGAAGCGGACCCTCGAGACCATCCACGACCTCGAGGCGCGGGAGGAGCGCCGGACGGTCACGCTCTCCTCGCTTACGCCCACACAGGGGAAGGTGTACGCCGACGAGCTCGAGGGACGCTCCTACGAGCTGGAGCGGGGGTTGGCCGAGCCCCTGGTGGTCATCGACAATGGCGGCGACCTCCTCCTGGCGGACGGCCATCACCGGGTCATGGCCGCCCAGCGCGTCGGCATCGACGAGATGGACGCCTACGTGATCGTCCTCCCCAGACGAGTCGACCTCGGGATGGCGCGGACCGCCTCGAAGGAGGGCCTCGACACGCTGGACGACGTGGACATCGTTGACTATGCGCGACACCCGCTGGTCGAGACCACGGAGCGACTCAAGCAGCCCTGACCAGACACGAAGGTCCATAAGAGACGGTACTGGTCGCGGGTGACAGAGGGGTGCGGGAGGTGGACGAAATCCCTTTCTAATGGGAGAGTACCCGGAGTGGGAGAGTGGCCAATCCCATGGTGCATGTCCCATTTTCACCGTTCGAGGAACCGCTCTCCTGCCAGTTTGCGCCAGCGTCGGGGAGCGCCCTTGGGGAGACGGTGCTCTCAGCGGGCCGTCTGCCGCCCGCTCACTGGAACATCTCCTTGGCCTGCTCCGTGATCGCCTCCTCCGGTCCCGGTCGCTCCTCCGGCCGGCCGATCGGGATGATGATGACGCTCGTCTCCGGGATGTGATTGATGCCCCGGACGACGCGTTCGGTCGTGCTCCCGATGGCCTGTTTCCGCATGGTCTGTCCGTGCGAGCCCAGGAAGACGGCGTCGACGCCCTTCTCCTGGACGTACGCGAGGATCTGTCTGGCGGGGAGGCCCTGGGCCACCATCGTCGTCACCTCGGCGTCGGGCAGTGCCTCCGTGATGGCCTCCGATACGGATTCGACGGCCGCCTCCCCGCGCTCCTGGAGTGTCTCCCCGACGGTCCGCTGCTCGTCCTCGCCAAGCGGGAGGAGGGCGCGGTGGTCGATGACGTAGAGCACGTGGACGTGGACGTTCTCCGGGTCGACGAGCGACGCTGCCTCCTCGACGACCGTGTCCGTTCCCTCGCTTCCGTCCGTGGGGATGAGGATCCGTTCGTACATGGGAGGAGGTTCGTGTCAAGGTGTCAAATACGTTCGTGCGGGGGTGAGGGAAACGAGCCACTCTCGGAACGGGGGTACGGGTCGGCTGGAACGACACCGCTGGAAACCGAGGCGCCTGGCATCGAGGGACCGGCCCAATACGGGAGAACCACCGGAGACCGGCATCAACCCCCGGAGCCGGGGAACCCGCTAGCGGCTCCGGTCCACCATTATAAGTTACAGGAGTTCGGGGTGGGATGATTCAGGTGCACCGCCGATCTGGGTCCGGGCAAGTGCCCGGCCGTTGGGATCTCTCACTCATCCCTCGCTGTGATCGCTCCCGGAACTGTCCCGTCCAGGGAGGTTCAGGGTCAGAACCTTAATGGAAAGTCGGGAACATTCTCTCTGCATGTTCGACGAGGACGACCTCGAATCGATACGGGGGGCACGGCAGGACTGGGAGTCGGAGACCCTCCAGCCCCACCTTCGGTCTCACGGCGAGCGGAAGGACCGCTTCGCCACCGTCTCGAACCTGGAGGTCGACCGCCTGTACACCCCGGAGGACATCGCCCATCTCGACTACGAGGAGAACCTCGGGTTCCCCGGCGAGCCGCCGTTCACGCGGGGCCCCTATCCGACGATGTACCGGGGTCGCCCGTGGACCATGCGGCAGTTCGCCGGCTTCGGGACCGCCGAGGAGACGAACGAGCGCTTTCACTACCTCATCGAGGAGGGCCAGACCGGCCTCTCGACGGCGTTCGACATGCCGACGCTCATGGGCATCGACTCGGACGACCCGATGTCGGCCGGCGAGGTCGGCAAAGAGGGCGTGGCCGTCGACACCCTCCGGGACATGGAGATCCTCTTCGACGGGATCGATCTCGGGGAGATATCCACCTCCTTCACCATCAACCCGAGCGCGGCGGTCATCTACGCGATGTACGTCGCCATCGCCGACGAGCAGGGGGTGCCGCGGGAGGAGGTTCGGGGCACGCTCCAGAACGACATGCTGAAGGAGTTCATCGCCCAGAAGGAGTGGGTCGTCCCGCCTGAACCCTCTCTCGACCTCGTGACGGACATCGTGGAGTTCTGCGCCGAGGAGACCCCGAAGTTCCACCCCATCTCCATCTCGGGCTATCACATCCGGGAGGCGGGCTCGACCGCGGTCCAGGAGCTCGCGTTCACCCTCGCCGATGGCTTCGCCTACGTCGAGGACGCGATGGACCGCGGGCTGGACGTCGACGAGTTCGCGCCGACGCTCTCCTTTTTCTTCAACTCGCACAACTCGCTCTTCGAGGAGATAGCCAAGTTCCGGGCGGCGAGGCGGATCTACGCGCGCGTGATGGAGGAATGGTACGGGGCCGAGGCCGCGGAGTCGAAGCGGCTGAAGTTCCACACCCAGACGGCGGGGGTCTCCCTGACCGCCCAGCAGCCGCTCAACAACATCGTGCGCGTGACCATCCAGGCCCTCGCCGCGGTCCTCGGCGGGACCCAGAGCCTCCACACGAACAGCTACGACGAGGCCCTCGCGTTGCCCTCCGAGGAGGCCGTCCGTGTGGCACTCCGGACCCAGCAGATCATCGCCGAGGAGTCCGGCGCGGCGGACATCATCGACCCGCTGGGTGGGTCCTTCGCCATCGAGGCCCTCACGGACGAGGTCGAGGCCGAGGCCATGGCCTACATCGAGGAGATCAGGGAGATGGGGGACGGCTCCATCCGCGAGGGGGTCCTCGCGGGCATCGAGGAGGGCTACTTCCAGCGCGAGATCCAGGATTCCGCCTACGAGTACCAGGAGCGCGTCGAGGACGAGGAGGAGATCATCGTCGGCGTGAACAAGTACGAGACCGAGGGGGACGAGGACGTGGACATCCTCCACATCGACGAGGAGGAGACACGGGAGCGCCAGCTCGGCCGCCTGGAGCGCGTCAAAGACGAGCGCGACGAGGAGGCCGTCGAGGAGGCCCTTTCCGATCTCCGGGCGGCGGTCCGCGACGGGGAGAACACGATCCCCTACATCATCGACGCGGTGAAGGTATACGCCACGATGGGCGAGATCATGGGCGTGTTCGAGGAGATCCACGGGTCCTACCAGGAGACGCTGGGCGCTGCCTGACCTCGAGACATCGGCTGCCTTCCTCCGATTCGACCGCTTGACGGCGGCGGCCGCCGTTCGGCCGTTTTTCCACGGGTCGATCCTGGCCATCACTGGCAGGGCCACCCATCGCTGAACCCCAGGTATTAGGAGCCGACCGGCCCCTCGTTGGCCCATGTCGACGTACGACAATTTCCGGCTCGAGCGCGACGGTGCCGTGGCCGTCCTGACCATCGACAGCGAGAGCCGGCTCAACGCGTTGAACCCGGAGATGGGAACGGAGCTGTTGGAGCTTACGTCCGCTGTCCCCTACGAGGACGAGGTGCGTGCCGTGGTTCTCACCGCCCACGGTGACGCGTTCGGTGCTGGCGCCGACCTCTCGCGGCTCTCGGGGGACGAACGGGACAGTCCGGTCCTGCGGAAGCTCGCCTCCCAGCTTCACGACGCCGTGAGTCATCTCCACCGGGCGCCCGTGCCAGTCCTCACGGGGGTCAACGGCATCGCGGCCGGCGGCGGGTTCAGCCTCGCGCTGGTCGGCGATATCGTCCTGGTGAGTGACGAGGCGCGCCTCGAGTTCGCCTATCCCCGGCTCGGACTCACCGGCGATGGGGGCTCGACGTTCGCCCTCCCGCGCCTGGTCGGGCTCCGGCGGGCGAAGGAGATCGCCCTCCGGGACGAGCCCATCGACCCGGAGCGAGCTGTCGAGCTCGGGCTCGCCACCGAGGTGGTGCCGGACGACGAGCTTCACGACCGCGTGCGCGAGGAAGCTCGCCGTCTCGCCTCCGGACCGACCTGGGCGCTGGGCAGGACGAGGCGCCTGCTCGCGGAGAGCTTCTCCAGGGATCTGGAGTCACAGCTGGCCGCCGAGACGGAGGCGATCGCGGGAGCGGCCGAGACCGAGGATTTCGCCCGGGGATACGCGGCGTTCTTCGGCGAGGACGACCCCGAGTTCGTCGGGCGGTGAGCGGCCGTCCCGAGGCGGTTCGCCACCGCGGGTGCGTCACTGCGATTGTCTCATGGTAACTATTAACAGTACTCCGTCGGAACGCCACGCCCGGCATGCACAAGCCACTCCTGGTCACGGAGTTCCTCGATCGGGCCCGGACGTACTACGGGGACGAGGAGGCCGTCGTCGCGACGACCGGCGAGCGATTCACCTACGACGAGCTCGGGGAGCGAGCGGACCGGTTCTCGGCCGCCCTGGCTGAACGCGGGGTGGAGAAGGGCGACCGCGTCGCCGTGCTCGACCCGAATACACACTACCATCTCGAGGCGGCGTTCGGGACCATGCAGCGCGGGGCCATCCATACCCCCCTCAACTACCGGCTCACCCCCGAGGACTTCGCCTATATCCTCGGCGACGCAGGGGTCGATGCCATCTTCGCGGACCACGAGTACGCGGCGAAGATCCAGCAGGTCCGCGACGACGTGCCGACGGAGATGTTCATTACCGACGATCCCGGGGCGGTCGATGGCGAGTGGGAGGACATGGAGTCCGTCTTGGACGCGGCGGGGACCGAGTACACCCGTCCGGACATGAGCGAGGACGAGATCATCACCATCAACTACACCTCCGGGACGACCGGCGACCCGAAGGGGGTGATGCGCACCCACCGGACGGAGACCATCCACGCGTATCTCACGGCCGTTCACCAGGAGCTCCGGGATGACGACGTGTACCTCTGGACCCTCCCAATGTTCCACGTCAACGGGTGGGGACACATCTACGCCGTCACCGGGATCGGGGCAACACACGTGTGCACACGGGGCGTCGACGCGGAGGCCGTGTTCCAGGCCATCACCGAAGAGGACGTCTCGTACTTCTGTGCGGCCCCGACCGTCCTCAAGCGGCTGATGAGCTACCACGATGCGCACGACCCGGAGACGACTGGGGATTCGTCGGTCCGGGTGGCCACGGCCGGCAGCGCTCCACCGGAAGCGACCATCAGGACGGTCGAGGACGAGTTCGGGTGGGACCTCAAACACGTGTACGGAGCGACGGAGACTGGACCGCTCATCACCACCTCGGACGCCCCGCGGCGCATCGACGAGGAGTCCCGCTTCCGGCTCAAGAAGCGCCAGGGCATCGGCTTCCTGGGGACAGACGTTCGGGTTGTCGACGAGGACGGCGCGGACGTGCCCCGGGACGACGAGACCCTCGGCGAGGTCGTCGTCCGGGGCAATCAGGTCATGGAGGGCTACTGGAACAAGCCAGACGCGACGCAGGCCGCGTTCAGCGAGCGCCTCGACGGGTACTATCACACCGGCGACCTCGCGGTGATCGACGAGGACGGGTTCATCTCCATCCAGGACCGGAAGAAGGACATCATCATCTCCGGTGGGGAGAACATCTCCTCCATCGAGCTCGAGGACGTCCTCTTCGAGCACGAGGCGGTCGCGGACGTCGCCGTCATCCCCGCACCATCCGAGGAGTGGGGTGAGGTCCCCCGTGCGTTCGTGGTCCCCGAGAACGGGAACCCGGACGATCCGGGGGTGACCGCGGAGGAGTTGATCGCGTTCAGTAGAGAGCACCTGGCGAGCTTCAAGGCCGTCAAGGAGGTGACCTTCACCGATTCGCTCCCGACCACCGCGACCGGGAAGGTCCAGAAGTACGAGCTCCGCGAGTCGGTCTGGGCTGACCAGGAGCGGATGGTCGGCGAAGGGTAGCGAGGAGCACTCGTTCGATCGGCTCGACCCTACGGAAAATTTGGAGCGCTCAGTTTCCCTGCCTCACATGTGCGCCGCATCCCAGCGCTCGGCCTTGCTACGGTTCCCACAGTCGTTACAGGCGACCCGACCCATCGAGTCCATCGCGGTATCGACCGACCCGCAGTTGTCACAGAAATATCCATAGCGGTTCTCCCGCTCCCCGCTCCGGTAGGCCACGTAGAAATCACCTTCAGACCCCCGGGTGTGCTCGTCCAGCGCGATGTGAAAGGTTCCCTCCTCGGTCTCACGGGGTTCGGTGAGGGAGACAGGTCCCTCGTCGGCGAAGGTGAGATATGTCCGCTCGGCGAACGTCTCGCCCGCGATCGTGGTTGTCCGGCTCTCCCCGTCCCGGTATCCGTGCTCCTCGTAGAACTGGATCCCGTCCACGTTCGCCGTCAGGACTCGCCCCTCGATCCTGGTGGCTCCACGATCGAAGAGGAACCGCTCCGCAGCGGCCAGGAGCTCGGACCCGATCCCCTGCCCTCTGGCATCCGGCCGCACGTGCAGCCACTGGATCGCCCCGACCTCCGTCGCGTCCGAGATGGTCACCTCCGCGAAGCCCGCCACGGTGTCCCCCTCCGCTGCCACCAGGAAGCGGTGGGTCTCGTCGGTGAGGAGCTCCCGGAACCGCTCCTGCCCGTACCACTCCTCGACGGCCGCGTCGATGACGTCCGCAGACAGCGCGTCCGTGTACGATGCCCGCATCGACGCCCTGGCGATCTCCCGGATTGCCTCCCCGTCCGCTTCGGTTGCCGCGCGGATCTCCATGCGCCCGGATACCACCCCGGCGCACAAATAGGCCTAGCTGTCTGCCTGGCGGGGCGGTTTTCAAGTGCACTTGCGTTTGTTCAAGCGTATTGTAATTATCGTCCGTTAGAGTGAAACGCCGGTGTGTGGAACCTACGCCCATGGCGGAACGCGAGACCACGGCGAAGATCCGGACCCTCGTGGCCAAGGTGGGCCTCGACGGACACGACCGGGGGGCGCACGTCATCTCCCGGGCGTTCCGGGACGCTGGCTTCGAGGTCATCTACTCCGGGCTGCATCGGTCGCCGGACGAGATCGTCCAGGCGGTCGTGCAGGAGGACGTCGACGTGCTGGGCATCTCCATCCTCTCCGGGGCACACAATACGCTCGTCCCGCGGGTCGTCGAGGGCCTCGAGGAGTACGGCGTCTTCGAGGACACGCTCATCATCGTCGGGGGGATCATCCCGGAGGAGGATCACGACCACCTGAAGGAGGTGGGCGTAGACGCCATTTTCGGCCCGGGAACTCCACTCGAGGAGACCATCGAGTTCGTCCGCGAGCACGTCGACCGATAGATGTCCGGATCCACGCAGCCGGACCTGGTCGCGGACCTCCTCGACGGCGATCACGCGGCACTCGCCAGGGCGATCTCGGCGATCGAGAACCGAACGCCGGGCTATCGCGACCTCGTCGCGTCCCTCCACGCCCACACCGGCGACGCCGACCTCGTCGGCATCACCGGAAGCCCGGGGGCCGGAAAGTCCACCCTCGTCGATAAGCTGGCGAAGCAGTATCGCGATCGGGGCCTGACCGTCGGCGTCATCGCCGTGGACCCCTCCTCGCCGTTCACGGGCGGCGCGGTCCTGGGCGATCGGATCCGGATGGGCTCGACATCCGGCGACATGGACGTGTTCTTCCGGTCGATGAGCACCCGGGGCAACCTGGGCGGCCTCTCGACCGCCACGGCGGACGCCGTGAAGGCCCTCGACGCGTTCGGGAAGGACGTCATCCTCGTCGAGACCGTGGGTGCGGGGCAGAACGAGGTGGACATCGTCAAGACGGCCGACACCGTCGCGGTCCTGGTCCCGCCCGCGAGCGGGGACGACATCCAGATGCTCAAGGCCGGCATCCTGGAGATCGGCGACGTGTTCGTGGTGAACAAGGCGGACCTGCCCGGCGCGGATCGGACGGTCCAGGAGCTTCGCAACATGCTGGAGATGCGCGAGCGGGGGGACGATACCTGGGAGGCCACCATCGTGGAGACCGTCGCCACCAGCGGGGAGGGGATCGCGGAGCTCATGGACGTGCTCGAGTCACACTTCGAATGGCTCGATGCGTCGGGGCGGCGGGTCGAGTCCGAGCGGCGCCGATACGCGGAGGAGATCCGCCGGCTCCTCCGCGACGACGCCGCTGCCCTCATCGAGGAGGAGATCGAGGCTCGCGGCGGCATGGACTCGCTGGTCGATTCCGTCATCGAGCGGGAGAGCGACCCGTACACCACCGCCGCCGAGATCATGGACCCGATCGAGGACTGCGTCCGCGACGGGGACGCCTGACCTGTCTATCCGCGACAGTTCGCTCCGTGCCCTCCGTTTCCTCGAGTCCTGCCGAGAACCCCACCCCGCCCCGGAGAGGGACAACGGCTAAGCGGGTGGCCGGGCTTGCGGACGGTATGCGCCTCCGCAAGCTGCTCGCCTGGGCCGCAGGGGGAACGGTCGCCACGGCAGCGGTGAATCGCGCCCTCCGATACACTGCTGGTGACCTCCCGCCACCGCTCTCCGGCTCCCGGGAGCGAACACACATCCGGGGGTTCGAGGTTTCCTACACCGAGGCCGGGGACCCGTCGGACGAGACGCTCGTCCTCCTGCACGGGATCCACGCCGCCGGCACGAGCCACGAGTTCGAGGCGGTGTTCGAGCCGCTATCCTCGACATACCACGTGGTGGCACCGGACCTCCCTGGGTTCGGTCTTTCGGATCGACCACCCATCTCCTACGAGGCGTCTCTCTACGTTGACGTGGTCCGTGAGTTCCTCTCTGCGTGGGAGAGGCCGATCGTCGTGGCAAGTTCACTCGCGGGCGCGTACGCGACGGCGGCCGCGGACTCGATGGACCTGGGCCACCTCGTCCTGGTGTGCCCGACCGCTGAAACCGTTGGTCGAAGCGGTCCCCGGCGACAGCTGTTCAGGCTCCCGATCGTTGGAACCGGCCTGTTCAACCTCCTCGTTTCCAAACCCTCGATCAGATACTACCTCCAGCGGGAGGGGTACAGCGATCCCGCCGCCGTCGACGAGTCGACGGTCTCGTACTTCTGGACGACTGCTCACCAGGCAGGGGCCCGCTTCGCGCCGGCCTCGTTCGTCGCTGGGTTCTTGGACCCAGATCTGGACCTGGGTTCGGCCCTTTCGGACCTCGATATGGAAGTGACGGTGGTCTGGGGACGGCAGGCGTCGCGTCCGTCGCTCTCCGTCGGCCGTCGGCTTGCCGACAGGGCCGACGCACCACTGGTGGTCATCGATCCCGCGAAACTTCTCCCTCACGTGGAGCAGCCGGATGCCTTCCTCGATGGCCTTGGGCAGGTCTTACACGGGCTCGAAGACGAGTAGCCGCTCCTCCCTCGTCTCGGTCCGTCCGATACCCACCGTGACCGCTGTCCCGTTCTCGACGTCCTCGGGGTCCGCGTTCACCACCTGACCGGTCAGCCGGACCGGCCCGAAGTCGACCACCGCCGTGACGTACGGTGCGTCGTCGAGAAACCGGGGGGTCGGCACGTGGACGAGCGTGTGCGCCTCGATCTCTCCCGGTTCGGGGAGGGGGGATTCGGAGAGCGCAGTCGCCCCACAGTGCGGACACACGTGTCGCGGGGGGAACGAGCCGTGACCCTCAGGACATTCTAGATAGTACGCGTCGCCGGCATCGATGGCGTCCAGGAGGTCGTCGTACCCGGCGTCGCGGACCGTCTCCGCCTCGTCCGCCGAATCCTCGCTCATCTTCCCACCTCCAGGACGTGAACGGCCGTGCTGGCCACCGTTCCGCCGGCGTTGTGGGTGACGCCCACGGTCGCTTCGGGGACGTATTCGGCGTTGTGATGGGTTCCCTCGAGCAGTTTCGTCATCTCCACGACCTGGCTCGCGCCGGTCGCCCCGACCGGATGGCCTTTGGCCTTGAGGCCACCGGAGAGGTTGACCGGGAACTCGCCATCCCGTTTCGTCACGCCCCTCCGCGCAGCGTCGATGCCTTCGCCGGTCGGGAAGAAGCCCAGGGCCTCCAACGCGAGGACCTCCGCGATCGTGAAGCAATCATGGACCTCCGCGAGGTCGACGTCCTCGGGGTCGATCCCCGCGTCCTCGAATGCCTCCGTCCCCGCCTTCTCCGCCGCGGGGGTCCGGGAGAGCGAGACGCGGTCCTGGAGTGCCATCTTATCGCTTCCCTGCCCCGAGCCGGTGATCGCGACGGGGGCATCGAGGCCCTCACGGTCGGCGTACGAGTCGCTCACCAGGACGACCGCGGCGGCACCGTCGGTGATCGGACAGGCGTCATAGAGGTGGACCGGCTCCGCGACCGGTGGGGCCTCGAGCGCGTCCTCGACTGTGATCTCCCGCTGGAACTGCGCGTACTCGTTCCCCAGCGCGTTCTCGTGGTTCTTGACGGCGATGTGCGCCAGGTCCTCGCGGGAGCCGCCGTACTCCTCGAAGTAGGCGTCCTCCATGAGGGCGTAGGCCCCCGGGAACGTCATCCCGGCGCGGACCTCGTAGAGGTCGTCGGCGGCGATGGCAAGCGACTCCGTGGACTCCGCTGTCGGGAGATTGTTCATCCGCTCTGCACCCCCGACCAGAAGGACATCCGCCTCGCCCGATCTGACGTTCTTGACCCCCTCTCGAACGGCCACCCCACTCGAGGCACAGGCGCTCTCGTATCGTGTCGCGGGTGCATCGATCGCGAGCGCCTCTGCGGCCAGCGGTCCCATGTGCCCCTGGTGCTCGGCCAGCTCGCCCATGAAGTTCCCATAGAACACCCCTTCGATGTCGTCGCGGTCGACGCCTGCGTCCTCGATGGCGGCCAGTCCGGCCTCCCCAAACATGTCCCGCGTCGTGCGCTCGGGGTGGCTCCCGAAGTGTGTCAACCCGACCCCCGCCACGCGAACTGATGCCATATCACAATATATGCCGAGCCGGCCAATAAGGCATGGGAAAACGGCCATACCGGCCGTCCCCCCGAAAATGGGGTGTGTCGATCGTCGAACCCCGTTGCCCGGGCCGCCATTCCACGAGGGTACCCGCCGTCAGGAGAGCAGCTCGCGGGCGATGGTGTTCCGGAGGACCTCGCTCGTCCCCTCGTAGATCTCGTTGAGCTTCGCGTCCCGGAGGTACCGCTCGACCGGGAAGTCCTTGGTGTATCCGTACCCGCCGTGGATCTGGATGGCCTCGTTCGCGACCTCGCGACTCACCTCGGAGGCGTAGAGCTTGGCCTGGGCGGCGTCGCGGACGAAGCGCTCGCCGCGCTCCTTCTTGTCGGCCGCCCGGTGCATCAGGAGGCGGGCGGCCTGGAGCTTGGTGTCCATGTCCGCCAGCTTGTGCTGGATGGCCTGGAACTCCGAGATGGACTGGCCGAACTGCTCGCGCTGCTGGGCGTACTCCAGTGCGTCCTGCAGTGCCGCGTCCGCGATGCCCACCGAGCGAGCCGCGATGGTGATCCGGCCGGCGTTCAGCGTTTCGAGAGCCTGGTAGAAGCCATCCCCCTCCTCGCCCAGCAGACGGTCCTCGGGGACGTGGAGGTCGTCGAACCGAAGCTCCGCGGTCGGACACCCCTTGTCGCCGAGCTTGTGCTCGGTGTTCTCCACCGTGAATCCGTCGTCCTCGTCCGGCCGGACCACGAACGACGAGATGCCCTTGTGACCGGCCTCGGGGTCCGTCTTGGCGAATACGGTCACGGTGTCGGCGATGGACCCGTTCGAGATCCACAGCTTGCTCCCGTCGATGACGTAGCCGTCGCCGTCCCGCTCGGCGGTCGTCTCCATCGCCGGGACGTCCGAGCCGGCACCCGCCTCCGAGAGCGCGAACGCGCCGATGTCATCCCCCCGGTTCAGGGGGGCCAGGAAGGTCTCCTTCTGCTTCGTCGTTCCATACACGGAGAGCATGTTCCCCGCGAGGCTCGTGTGCGCGGCGACGATCGTCCCGAGTCCACCGCTCCCCCGGCTGATCTCGGCCAGCGCGATCGCGTATGCGTGATAGTCCAGGCCCGCTCCGTCGTACTCCTCGGCGAAGGGCATGCCCATGAGGCCCAGCTCGCCCATCTGGTCGATGAGGTCCCAGGGGACCTCGTCCGTCTCGTCGATCTCCGCGGCGACCGGCACCACCTCCTCGTCCACGAACTCCGCTACCATGTCCCGGATCTGGCGTTGCTCCGTCGAGAGGCTGAGGTCCATGTGGCAACCCTCCGCCGGTTCGGCCTTATCTCTTCCTCCTCGGGCCCGTCCGGCCCGATTTTCATTCGTGATAAGACCGACCAATCTTTATATAGGACGTCTGGCATTGGTACACACCAGGGGAACTGGGACCGACCACGTCGAGATGGTCACCATGGAGAGAGATGTACGCCACCAGGGAGGGGGGAACTCCGTGAGCGAAGTGAGTCAGTCCACCGACCGTCCACCAGGGGAGCCGGTTCGGCCCGCTGGTGGTCGGCCCGTGGACCACGTCAGTGACGCCGGTCGAACGGCTGTGGCCACCACGCGATCCTCCCCCTCCACCGACGACGAACCGAGACAGACCGTGGAGCGGGGAGGGTTCGCCTCGTGAGCGTCAAGCGACTTCCGCCGAAACGAGAACTCGGAATCATCTACCTCGCGGGGGTGGGGCTCGTCTTCACCGCGCTCGCCTTCCGGGAGTTCTTCGTCCTCGAGCAGCCATCGCTCGAGCAGCTGCTCTCGCTGGGCTCCGGCTTCATCCTCGCGGTCGGGCTCGTCTCGACGGCGTACTGGCTCCTGCAGAGTCCGCTCGAGGACGAACGCGTGCTCACCGTCGCCGAGTGGAGCACCCTGGGGATGGCCGTTCCGACGACCCTCATCCTCTACGGGGTGGGGTTCTACCCGCTCTCCTCCAGGGCCGGCTTCCTGATCAACCTCATCGCCGCCGGCGGTGTCGTCGGGGCCCTGGTCGGGACTGTCCAGGCCCTCGAGCAGGAGCACGGCGATCTCAACCGCCTGTACCACCGGAACAACGTGCTTCAGCGCGTCCTCAGACACAATATCCGCAACGGGATGACCGTCGTCCGGGGATACGCGGACCTCCTGGAGGAGGACCTCGATGGGTCACGCGCACAGATGGTCCGGTCCATCCGGCAGGAGGCGGAGTCCATCGTGGACCTGTCCGAGATGGCCCGGAACCTCGACTCTCTGGAGGAGACGAACCATCGACGCCCCATCGAGGTCTCGAGCGTCCTCGGGGAGCTGGTCGCCGGGCTGCAGCGGAACTACCCCGAGGCCACCATCACGATGGACGTGCCGGACGACACGCACGTGCTCGGTGATAACTTCCTCGAGCTGGCACTCTGGGAGCTGCTGGAGTTCGCGGTGAAGAACGACCGCGACGCACCCATCGAGATCAGTCTCGCCCCGGTGGACCACGATTCCGTCGGGATCGCCATCTCCACGCCGGGGACGGACATCTCCGAGAACGCGCTCCGCGCCCTCGACCGGGGCAGTGAGACCGACCTCGAGCACCTCGACGGCATGGAGCTCTGGGTCGCCAAGTGGCTCTTCGAGAACCAGGCCGGAACCATCGAGTTCGAGCGCCACGACGGGGGTGGGACCACCATCCACGTCACCCTCCAGGAGGCGCGAGCACAGCCCGACCGACCGCAACCCAAACCGGTACCGACCCATGTCAGTGCTGGCTGATGTCAACGCCGACGTGATTCAGGACCCGGTGGACACCGCCACGGTGTCCGAGCGCCGGGTGCGCCTCGAGGACGATGCGTTAGTTCTCGAGGGGAATCGAGGGAGGGAACGCATCGACCTCGACGACGTGGTCGATCTTCGGCTGGGTCGCCCGCCCCTGGCCGTGAGCGGGCGGCTCGAGTCCACCACGCTCACGATCGCGGTGAGCGACGGAGCCGAGGACGGCCCCGAGGGGGAATCACCCTCACCTATCCAGGACCAGGAGGCGCTCTTCGTGGGCGGGCCGGACGAGGAGGTTCGGACCCTCGGTCGGCTCATCTATCGAGCGATATTGAACGGGACGGAGGTCGCCGTCCGGCATCCCGCCGAGATCGGCGGCCGGTCGACGGAGGCCTCGTTCCGCCTCGGCGAGCTGTCCCTCCGAGACGGGGCCGTTCAATTCGGGGATATCGACGCGCCGTTCTCGGTGCCGATCGATGCGATCGTCGACTTCACCACCGATACCAGGGAGCTGCTCGCGGACGAACGACAGGTCATCGTTGTCGAATACGTCCGCAACGGCCGGCCGATCCGGTTCGAGGTGGCCATCGATCCGGCGCGCAAGCGGTTCATCCTCGGGCGGTACCTCCGCCTCGAGTATCGGGCCCAGCGCCGCCAGCTGGCGGAGGTGGACCTCGAGTCCGACGAGCGCCGAGCCCTCCTCACACTCTATTCGATGGGCGGGACGGCAACGCTGCAGGCCCTCATCGACGGGAACTCGGTCTCCTCCATCTCGGTCCTGCGACGGCTCCAGCGTCGGGGCCTTGTGGACGGGAACGAGGGGTCGGTCAGATTGACGGCGGAGGGATGGATCCTGGCGGCGAAGCACCTGACGGGGAGCCCCAACGGAACGAAGGACTCGTTTTTCAGCGTCGCCCGCTGAGGCCGACGTCCCGGGGTCGAAGGGCGGTTTGCGAGCGGGCGGCTGCCGCCATCCTCGGTACTATATAACCCAAACTCCGAGCGATTTAACCCATAGGTAGCGCCTCGGGAAACAGCGCAGCCGTCTCTCGGGCCTGTTTGGGCACCTTGGCGAAGTACTCTCGATCCTCATCAGGCTCGACGATCAGCTGGATCTTCGAGAGCTCATAGAGCACTTCAGTCACCGATAGCTGGCCCGTCAACTCCCGCTCCCGAAGCCGTTTGAGGATCTTGAAGTAGACCCGCAGCGCCAGAAACGTCACGAAGTAATACCCACGGACGGCGTCGTTGTCCTGGAGATACGTCGTGTCGGCATCGAGGTGGTTCTTCATCGCGTCAAAGGCCACCTCCACGTCCTGGCGGCCCTTGTAGAGGTCGAAGATTTCCGGCCCCTCCCGATCCAGATCCGACACCAGGCCAATGATCCCTGCCCGCTCCTTCTTCTCCTCGTAGGTCGCCCGGTCCATGCGGCCCTGCTCGACCTTCCGGAGCAGCGCGCCCTTCTGCTCGCCCTCCAGCTCGGGGTCCTGGAAGAAGTAGATCGGTCCGTGGTCGGACTGTCTCCGCCCCCACAGGATCGCCCGCCCGCGGTAGTCGAAGGGCCCGCGCCAGTCAACCCACCGCGTATCGAACAGGTGGGAGTTCTTCCGGAGCGGGGCGAGATAACTGATGCCCTCCTCACGAAACTCCTCCAGCAGGGGTTCCGACCAGAACCCCCGGTCGAGGATGAACCCCAGATCCCTGTCTTGGAGCCGGTCGAGGAAGTCGCCGATCGTCGAGATGTCCTTCAGTGAACCCCAGTACACCTCGACGCCGGCCGGCAAGTCCGTGGATTTCGAGAAGGCCAAGACGACGCCGATCTGATTGCGGTACTCGCCGCTGGTGTTGTAGCCCTTCTCGGCGAGGCTGATCTGTTCGGATTGACTGAAGATCGTGGTCAGGTCGTAGAGCAGGAGGTCGTTGTCGTCAATCAGTGACGAGAACACCTCGTGCCACCAGCCGACCGACTGGCCGGTTTCCGTGAGGACGGTCGAGAGATGCTTCGGCGAAAGCCGGGCGTCGCGGTCCCGACTGACCGCTAACTCCTCCCAGCGGGAGCGATGCAACCGGAGCGGTTGAGGGTCGATCGCCCGGATGATGGCCATCGCCAGCAGCTCTTCGGCGTGGCGCGTGTAGGTGTCGAGCGTCTCTTCGAGGTCCGTCAGAAAGTGTTCGGCAAGGGCACTGTTGCCGAATTCGAAGATCTCGCGCTCTGTTTCCTCGACCGACTCGCTCAGCTGCTTGGGCGTGAACTCACCCTCCAGCGAAATTGCGCCGAGGTACGTCGTTTGTTTTTTCGGCTGCTGGGCGTCTTTGTCCCACTCGCTCGTGGCCGCATACACGTAGTACCGGCCATCGATCTCCTTGAGTTCGATATACTCCGCCCTGGCGTCTTTGAGCCGGTCGAATGTCTCCTGGACCGCGGGTGGGACATTCGTTGGCATATGTGTTAGAACATATGGGTTATTTCTACTTAAAGATACGGTAGACGGTGGATGGGAACGGACGAATGAGCGCCTCCAAGACCCGGATTTCTTGAACAACAGATTTGGCTATGGGTTAGGTCTCAGAGTTTGGGTATATAATATCTATTATCACTCACACCCTGGTCCCGCTGGCCAATACCCCCCGTTCAGTACTCGTAGAACCCCTTGCCGGTCTTCTTCCCGAGGTCACCC
>JBDGRH010000083.1:0-23515 GCA_042218225.1 Halodesulfurarchaeum sp.
GGTCACGGCTCGCTCGCCCACCGGGAGATACCCGGCGTCGGGCATATTCGCGGGAAAGACTGATTCTGACTCGGTGCTGAGAACGCCACCATCGGCGCGGGGGCGAGGTCGATAGATTACGAGTATATTCGCGACCCAGACATCCACGGCGGACCTCTCGCGGATATTTCGTCTCCTCCCGGAGGACGGGCTTGCTCATCCAACAGGGAATCGCCCCAGATGGAGCCCTCGTCCGATCCCCCGGTCGAGAGAAGATGACCTGCCTGGACGGCACCGTAACCTCATCCAGAATCTGCCGTTCCTCACTCCGGACACCGGCCGGGGGTGCTGTCACAGTCGCCAGCGCGTCCACAAGATACGCAACACAAATGCGCTCAACAGTCCCCGGGGGGAAGGGAAATAGATACTCCGGTTGTGAGCACGTTGGGAGGTTCCAGTTGCCGGGTGAGAGACTCTCACGATCGAACGGGTGCCCGTACCATCGATCCACGACGTTCCCAACTACAGTACCACATACAGTACACACTATTACGGTAGTCCCTTACGAGGCCGTCCCGTCGATTTCCGATGAGGAGATGGGAGGGGGCCGGGGTCCGGTGGAACCGGGGTGACCATCTTCGACGCTGTCGTCATGAAGTGGGTCCAACCGGCGTGGACCACCTGGGTCCTGTGGTTCTCTCTCCTCGATCCGCCGGAACCTGGTCCGTCTCCGACGAATCACGGGGGCGACCACCCAGATGGGTCAGGAGAGTGACCTCACCGATTATCCCCGCTGTCCTCGAGGGAACCTGATCCGTGGGGGCTCCTCATTCCATCGCGAATGGCGTTCCCCCGTGGAGATAGGTGAATAGTGAGGCCTTCCCGGAAATCCCGGGTACGTGTTGCACCCGAACCCGAGATGTGGTTTTATAGTCACGTATCGATTGAGTACCGTCCGGGTGGTACGATGCCACTCCCGACGGAACCCGACGATTCCCAACGGTCAGGCACGCGTCAGCCGTCACGGATTTTCGGCGGGCGCTCGACAGATTACGACCTCTACGAGAAGGACGGCGAGTTCGTGCTGAGTATCGAGATGCCAGGGTTCGAGGTCGACGACATCCAGGTCGGCTGGGACGAGGGGCTGTTGACCGTCGCTGCTCACCGGTCTGCTGAGGAACAGAAGCGCCAGCGCACGTACCGTCGGCAGTTCAGGATGCCACGCGAGGTGGACGAGGACGAGATCAGAGCCCGGTACCAGAACGGGATCCTGGACGTCTATCTTCCGACGATGGAAGGGCCCGAGGTGTCGGGCACGGAGATTCCGATAGAGACGGAGTAGAGGGCCACGACGTCTCCGTCATCCTGGCGATTCCCGTCGCATCAGCAGTGAGACCATCTGGGAGAATCTGCACCGGGACAGTACCATCGGAATGGAGGACGGTCGAACCGGGAGGTCCCGGGATGTGAACCGTACACAGACTCTCGGCCCGGGATAGATCCGCTAGCGTGGGCCACTCTCCAGGACTACGGGACCCTCCGAGATGTGGCAATTATTTTAATATTTGCGATCGAACCTCCCGATTGCATGTCCGAGCGGGTGTGCCTCAATTGCCAGTTCGCGGCCGCCAGGGGGAGTGATACCTGGGACCGCGCCGAACACCCGACATTCGGCTCGATGACCCGATGCCCGGAGTGTGGCAGTACAAACATCCAGATGCGCAGATAAGCTGGACCCGGTCCCTTGGGGGCTCTTCGCCGATGCCAGTTCGCCGCCGAGCGTCTTGAGCCCCGAAGGGGGACGAGTGGCAGGCCCGATGGGAGCAGAAACCCTCACATGACCGCGGGTTGAACCCCCGGACATGCACCCGGATCGACGGTTCGATCTGATTGCGGGTGGGTTGATGGCCATCCCCCTCGCATTCGGGCTCGCACGCTGGGCTGACCTCCCAGCCCAGATGGCGATCCACTGGAGCGGGGGTGGCCCCGACACCTTCGTCTCGAAGCCGGTGGCCATCCTCGGGTTGTTCCTCTTCGGACTGGGGACGGTCGCGTTCGTGCGCATCGCCCCGAGCTCCATGACCAATACGCCGGGTGGCCAGAACGTGACCGTCCTCTTCCTCGGGCTCGTGTTCGCCTGGGTCCATGGGATGGTGGTCGTCTGGAACCTGGGCTATCACTTCTCCATCACCCTGGCAGTTCTCCCGATTTTGCTCCTGGCGGGTGCCCTCGTGGCGTACGCGATGTGGGGTGGGTCGATGGGATGAGAGGGCCGCAGGACCGGAGTGGTGGATAGCGCAGCTAGGCAGAATCCAATCGGTGGGGCCAACGCGATCGTCACCAAGCACGTGTCCGGCCCGACGGAAGGAGGGGAGGTCCGTCCGGACGAGTCTGGCACCATCTCCTACGACAGCAGCCCTAACATGACAACGGTCTAGAACCGCGACTCCCGAAGATCATGATACGGTTGAGATACATCACGATGGCGAGGACCGTTTGCTGGTCGTCTATGCCGCGCATCAACCCATCGTCGACCCAGGTTCAGGTGCCACGCGACAGATCCCCACAGGGAGAACCGTGGGCAAGATGATGGCGCGAGGGCCGGGAGCCACGAGTATTGCGACTCGACCCCCCAAACCACGAGTGTGAGAGGGCCGCGACCGGGTCCGTCCGACCCGAATGTAAAGGGTCAGATGCCATGAGGCGGTCGTGGTGTCGCTTTGTAAAATACCTCTTTCAGCAACGGGAAGGCATATTCTCCCTCGACACACCCCGCGTAGTATGAGGGACTCCTCTCGGCGTGAGATGCTGGTGGTGGGAGGGACGGTGCTCGGGAGCCTGGCCGGGTGCTTCTCCATCTCGCATGGGTCGGATCCAGGTCCCGACAACCCGGATACCGCCACGCCCACACCGACCGCCACCAAATCCGGAGAAACCGACCGAACACCCAAGAGAGACGGGGAGGGATCCCGCCTCGATTTCGACGATCCGTACGAGAGCGATTCGCTCCAGGTGCAGCTATCGGACCCGTTCCACCGCCATTCGCTCCTCTATCAAACGTATCCGGACGCCGTCACCGTCGGTCAGCACCCCGGGAGACAGTTTCTCTTCGTGTCCGTCTCGGTGGAGGGTGATCAGGCCAGGTCACTCGAACCCGGCGACTTTTCGGTTGATGTCGGTGACTCCTCGTATCCCGGCTGGCGGCGATACGGTGACTTCGAGGACGGATACGGGGAGTTCTCGGGTGCCGCCGAGGGGATGGGGCAGGCCTTCGGGAATGGCAATGTGAGCGGATGGGTGGGTTTCGCCATTCCCGTGCCCATCCAGGAACATGCTCCCCGAGTGGTCCTCGACGTCCAGCATGACCGCGTGACCTGGTCGCTTCCGAATGAGGTCATCGCCGCACTCTCCCATCTTCCCCCGGATTGGCGGGTGACGGATTTCACGGTCGAGACCGGGGATTCAGGGGGCGACCCCCGCACCGTTTCGGTGACCATCCAGAATCGGGGCGAGGGTGAGGGGTCGTTTCCGATCGGCATCAACTACAGCGGATCGGTCCACGCCTACGAAACCGTCCGGGTATCGGTTCCACCGCTCGAATCACGAACGTGGTCGGACTCCCTGACGGTTGGGGACCGCGCACCCGCGTTCGAGCTGGTCACGCCCGTCCAGACCTTTCAGGGTGAGTCCGTCGAGACGGGCTGAACCGGGCTGTCCGCCGGTCTCCTCTCGTTTCTGGGGGTGGAACGAGCCGGCGTTACACCGCGACCGATTCGCCGGTTTCGCCCGATTCGTAGAGGGCAGCGAGTACCCGCATGTCGGTCAGCGCGTGAGTTCCGTCGGGAAACAGGGACGCCCCCTCGAGGAGCTGGTGGCCGAAGTAGGCGAACTCCTCCTCGAGTTGGTGGACCGCCGGCACGTCGAGGTCGGCCCGTAAGCCATCGCTGACAATCGTCATCTCGCGGGGATCGCGCTCGAAGAACGCTGGGTCCAGGACGAGTTGGCCGTCAGTCCCCGTGATCGCCAGCCTGCTCGCGTGCTGTGCGTGCTGGCTCACCGTGAAGTGTGCCTGGGCCCCCTCCGGGAACTCGAGGTGACCGCTCGCGTGCTCGTCGACCGCTTCGAAGGCGCTGTGGTCCGACCGGGTTCGACCGAACACCCGTACTGGGTCAGAATCGAGGACGAATCGTGTCGTATTGACCGGGTAGATCCCGAGATCCATGAATGCGCCCCCACCCGCCTCCCCGGCATCGAGGCGCCATGTATCGGGGTCACCGGCGACCTCGTCGAGCATCGTCTGTGACATAGTGGCCTGGATGGAGACGACGTCGCCGATGAACCCGGCCGCGACGAGCTCCCGCATCCGACGGACGGCGGGTTCGGTCTGCATCCGATAGCCGACCATGAGCGGGACGCCGGCGTCCTCGCACGTCCGGACGAGCCGTTCCGCGCGCTCGACCGTCGCCTCCATCGGCTTCTCGCACAGGATGGGTGCTCCCAGGGTTGCAGCCGCCTTCACGTATTCGAGATGGGTGGCATTCGGCGTGGCGATATACACCGCGTCGTACTCTTCACGGGCCTCCCCATCCGTGAATTCGGCCGGCGTCAATCCCCTCAGGTCGAATTCACGACAGGTCCGCTCGAGGGCCTCGGCGTCGAGGTCCACAGCGACGGTGGCCTCGGTGAATCCAGCACGCTGGATGCCCGGCAATGCCCACTCCCGTGTGAACCAACCGGTCCCGACCACGGCAATGCTGATCGGGTCCTCGACGGCTTCAGGATCCAGTGTCTGCCAGTCGCGGTCCGTGAACCCGTCCCGGAACGCTGCCACGTCGGCTGGGAACTCGGTCGCATCCGACATGGTGTGGCGGTTCGCCCCGTCCGTTCAAAATGTCCCCGCCCGGACCCGGGGAACGGCCCCGCATCGACCCCCCAAGCGTCCGGACATGCGTCGCGCCCCCTCTCACTTCCCGGAATCCCTAACCACCTTCGACATGTGGAGGGACCCACGATGGAATACGAGACGGTCGACGGGAGCGAGGTGCCGGTCGTCGGGGTGGGGACGTGGCAGATGGATCCCGGGACAGCGTATGACGCGGTCTCGACGGCCCTGGACCTCGGATATCGACACGTGGACACCGCACAGGCCTACGGGAACGAGCAGGGCGTGGGTCGCGCGCTCGAGGCCGCCTCACTCGACCGGGAGGAGGTATTCCTCACCACGAAGGTGGCTCCCTCGAACCGGACCGTGGACGACATCGTGGCCTCGGTCGAGGACAGTCTCGAGCGACTCCGGGTGAAGCAGGTGGACCTCCTCCTCATCCACTGGCCCCACCCCTTGGCCGACCTCGAGGAGGTGATGGCGGGGTTGAGCGCGGCCCGCGACCGGGGCATGACCAGGCACATCGGCGTCAGCAACTTCGGTCGCGACAGGTTAGCTCGGGCAAGGCAGCTCTCGGATTCCCCGGTGGTCACGGATCAGGTGCTCTTTCACCCCTGGTGGCCCCAGACGGAGCTCCTTCAATACTGTCAGGACGAGGGTGTCATTCTCACCGCCTACAGCCCCCTGGCCAATGGCGGGGCGATTGGCGATTCGGTCCTCGAGGATATCGGGTCCAGATACGGGAAATCGAGCGCCCAGGTGGCCCTCCGCTGGGTCACCCAGCACGAGGGGGTGATCACCATCCCGATGTCGACGTCTCGACAGCACCTGGCGGAGAACATCGATATCTTCGATTTCAGGCTCACCGGGCCCGAGCACGACCGCATCACCCGGCCGTCGTATCTGCGGACCGGGATCTCGATGCTCCGGGGACAGTTGGGAATCTGAGCGACGTCGGGTCTGTGGGGGAGCTGGATCCATTATATAGCACTGGTGTGGGACGTGTCGCGGACGGATTGACCGGAGGAGCGAGGTTATCAGGCCCGGGGGGAAGAGTGTTTTTGACCGCCAATATCAAGAGGGGGACCGAACCTCGATTCCACTTTCAAGGATAGTATCCGAGGGCATCAAACCCACGTCTCTCACTCGCTTGGAGAGGAGACCATCGAAAGCGCCCAGGCGCTTGACTCGGGGGTAGTTCACGGAGGCTGGAGACGACCGGAAGGGAGGCTCCGAACGGTCGAACGGGGAGGTGGAGGCAACCGAGCGAAGCGAGGGCGTCCGAAGGGCTGAGCGTCGAGCGAAGCGAGCCGCGAAGCGTAGTGACCCCTGAGACAGGAGCGACCCGTACGCACGCGCTAACCCGAGCCCGAGGGGTTTCAACTCGTAGCGGTACTGAATAATGTCGTTTGTACAACCGGGCAAGGACTACCAGTATGTGGCGAGTCCGGCTACTGCATTTCCTGGAGACGGCGGTGGGCTTCGCACTGGTGACAATCTGGATCGAGCGAGAAGCGTCGGGCGTGGAGAGGACTCGGTTACACACAGTTTCTCGCCCAACACCACTGTCGAGTTGCGATCGCACCGCCAGCTACTCGCGGCGGAGACGCTCCACCAGGCCCGCCAGCCGATCGATGGAGGAGCTCGTGAGGATGTTCACGAGTGTTTGACTCCGCTCGTACATCCGCTGCATGGTCCGTATCCGCTCGAGGTCCCGCTCGGCCTGCTCGCCCTCCGCGTCGGCGAGCAGCTCCTCGGCCTCGTCCAGGGCGCGGGACATGACGGTGATCTCCCGTTGCACCTCGCCCCGGAGGAACTCCTGGATGAACCGCCAGAAATCCCGCTCCGCCTCGTAGAAGGACTTCTTGCCCTCGCCCGGGATGGACCGACGGTGCACCATATGCAGCTGCTCCATGTCGTTCATCGCGGAGCTGACGGTCGATTTCGCATATCCGCTTCGCTCGACCAGCTCGTCGAGGGACACCGGTTCGTCCGCGAAGAACAAAATTCCGTACAGCCGCCCGTAGCTCCGGGGGAGCCCGTAGATGTCGGCCGAGCGCTCCATCGATTCGATCACGCGCTCTCTGGCCGCCTCGACCTCCTCGTCGGCTTCCGACCATCGCTCCCCCTCGCTGTCACTCATAGAAGAGAACCTTCGCCCTAAACTATATTATACATTTTGGCCGGAATGTTCGGTATGCTTCGAAGGATAGACAACTCGAACGTCTCGGTACGATTGATACTGGGAGGAAGGGCCGAGACGAATGTTCGTTGTTCACTGATCGATCCCTGCTCCCGGAATGGCCCTTCTGGTTCCTGACTCCTCAATGGAGGGTCCCTTCCCGTTTGTCCACGTCGGCAGCAAAGAGCGCGTATCCGACCTCCGCGGCCGTGTACCCGGTCTCTTCAGCGATCTCCCGTATTGGGCCGATCATGGAGACGTAATCCGCCGCGTCGAAGGACTCCTTTCGCCCCTCGAGATACTCGAGTCGCTCCAGGCTGGCCCACACCCGGGTATCGACGACTGCATGGGTCGACGGGTCGAGGGCCGTCAGGACGGCGGAGGCGGTGGGGGCCTTGAAGCCGGAGAGTCCACAGAGGAGCTGGATCTTCGAGAAATCGCCCTCCACGCGACGGACGTTCGCCGTCACCTCCCGACACCGCTCCGGGGGGTTCGATTCGACGTGGTGGGCACTTCGCGTGGAGTTCTCGTAGGCAAGGTCATAGAGTTGCTCTCGCTCGAGATAGCCCTGGGTGTGATACTGCTCGCCGACCTCCTCCAGCCGCTCGGGGAGGACGCCCTGGGTCTCTCGATACCGCTCGAGATATCTCCCAATGGATGATTCCATGGACGGACCTGTACGAGGCGGGCTGAAAAGTCACCCGGCCCCGGCGGTCTCGGTTACGAAACCAGGGTGGCGTCGACCGAGATGTCCGTCCCGGCGAGCGCCTTCGAGACGGGACATTCGTCCTTTGCGGCCTCCGCTGCGGCCTGAAATGCCGCGGCGTCGATGCCTGGAACGTCCCCCTCGACCACCAGTTCGATGGTTGGTATCTCGAGCGCTTCGGGGTCGAGGGTGACAGCAGCACTGGTCCGGAGCTGTTCCGGTGGGTGTCCTTCCTCCTCGAGGTTGAGCGCGAGCGCCATCGTGAAACAGCCGGCCGATGCCGCCCCGATCAGCTCCTCCGGGTTCGTCCCGCCGGCCTCCTCGAATCGCGACCCGTAGGAATACGGTCCACTGAACGCTCCACTCTCGAGTTCGATGTGACCTTCCCCGTCGCGAAGTCGACCGTCCCACCGGATATCGGCAGTTCGCGTCTTCATGGTGTCTCCGGGAGAGATGTCTCTCGCCTGAAAGGTAAAACGATGGGTGGAGGCAGGAACCCGGGTTATCGGGGTCGTATCATCCGTTAACACCGGCGGACATGGCGAGAACGCTCCAGTTCCGTCCAGGCCAGGTTTCAGTGGCCCGCGATTGGGCCCCAGACGGGCTCGGAGTTGCCCCCCTGACGGGCTCGCGATTGGGGCCCTGACGGGCTCGGAATTGGGCCCCTGGCGGACTCGGCATTGCCTCCCCCTGACGGACTCGGCATTGCCTCCCCCTGACGGACTCGGCATCCCCGACACCGGTCGCGCTTTGCCATCGAAACCATAACGGCTACCTCCCCACACAGACCACAGGACGTATCGTGACGTACGACGCCATCGTGTTCGACCTCGACGGGGTTCTCCTTCGCGGATATCACACGGACCGTGATATCTACCGAGCGGCCGTCCTGGAGGCCCTGGCTGATTTCGGCGTGGACGTCTCCGAGCCACCGGCGGATCTGGTGGACCCGGACGAGCCAGGTACCGTCCGTCGTCGCTGTGAGACCCTCGATATCCCCTCGTCCCCGTTCTGGGCCTACCGCGAGCACGCCGCGACGGTCCGGGAGAACGAGCAGATACGGGAAGGCGGTCGGAAACCCTTTCGGGACACAGATGTCCTCCCGAAGCTGGCCGCCCGTCACCGGATCGGGATCGTCAGCAACAATCGCCAGGGGACCGTCCGGTTCGTCGTCGAACACTTCGACTGGACCGCCCACGTGGACTCGATTCACGGCCGGTATCCCACGCTCGACGGCCTGGGGTGGATGAAACCGGACCCGGAATACCTAGAACGGGCACTAGCGGACCTCGACGTGTCACCGTCTGATGCCCTGTTCGTCGGTGATCGAGCCTCGGACGTGACGACGGCGGTCCGGGCCGGAACGGATTCCGCGTTGCTCGTCCGGGATGGCGAGCGGCCGGCAACGGAGCACGAACCCACCACCGTGATCGCGTCGCTCGAGGACATTCTCACGGTGGGCAGAGATTCTCACTGATCGTCCGGGGCGGACCCTCCGTTTGTTGTCCGTGTGTGGGGTCATTTCTCCCATTGTAGTTCGTGGCTCGGCCCAATTGCCCCCGGCAGAAGGGGATAAGGGTGTTCACAGCGCTTTGTGCTCGATTCTACGAGCAACGAGTCAGGAATCGTGGGGAGGGTCTTCAGTGATGGAGACGACGACAGGGGGCGATTTGTGGGTTGTGTAGAGCGGACTGAACGGAACACTGAGCCCGCTCGACGGACCGAACGTTGATACACCGGTGGCATCTCGGTCCATCCGTGCAACGCTGTCAGGTCTGTGAGCGCTCCGAGACGTTTCTATTCCGGTGTCCGGAGTGCGGGGGTGAGTTCTGTCACGAGCATCAGGATCCGAGGGCGCATTCGTGCGAGGCGAGCACTTCTCCCGGCCGGCGCCGCGGTCTCTGGGCGGCCATCGTTCTCGTCTTGATCGCGGGCGCCGTCGCCATCTGGGTCGGCCTGAGTACGTCATGGGGGGTTGGGTGGCTCTCCCGAGGACATTCCCCTCCTGCCGAGGGAAATCACGACGAGGAAGTGATCGACCTCGAACGGGTCGTGAGCCCATCCACAGAGCGGTTGGTATTCCAGTACGTCAATCAAGTGCGTGAGGAGGCTGGGAGTCCGCTCCTGGATCGTCGGTCGGGATTCGATCGGGCTGCAGGGGCGGTGGCGAACGGGACGATATCGAACCGACCGAGGGGAGCCGACAATGCTTCGACTGTGATTGGTGGCCTCCTGCCGAACCGGACAGCCGTTACCTGCACTCGGGCGGAAATCCTCCAGTCCACCCTGAACATCGGGGAACCGACGAGGATCGGCAATCGGTCCGTCTCGTTCGAGGACCCCCGTGAGTTGGCCAGGGGTGTGGTGTACGGGTGGCTGTCCGATCCGTCCCGGCGGCCGGTCCTCACCTCGGAGAACTGGTCCGTCGGCGGAGTGGCGGTGAACGCGGAATCTGCTGGTCGTGTCCGGGTGGTTGTCGTGTTCTGTGAGGACGCTGGCGGCAATCTGTCCGGGTGACTTAGACCGGTTCGAGGTGGTTGATTGCCCGGTCGTATTGCTCTTGGATGGCCTCCTTCTCCTCCTCGGACAGCGAGCGCCGCTTCTTGAGGTCGTATCCATAGATCCCCGGACCCTCGCGGAGGAACTCTTCGTCCTCCGCCCGGCCGGTGACCATCTCGGTCCGGAGTCGAGTCGTGTTCGGGGCGTCCTCCTCGGTAAGGGAAGTGTACTCGCGCTCGGCCCACTCCTCGGCTGAGATGGAATGCTCGGCCTGGACGGTGTCCCGGTAGAGCTCGGAGAGGACGTTGTACGAGCAGAAGGGGATGACCCGGTCGTCGGGCATCGCGTAGTGGATGTCACAGCGCTCGACGCGGTCCACGTCGTAGTTGTACGGGTCCATGAAGTGCATCATTCCAAGGAACAGCGAGTGTTCGTGGAACTCGACCAGTCCCTCGTAGGTCCCGGCGGTCAGTCCCTCGAGCAGCCACCGACCGATCTTCACCCCGTCGGGTTCGGCCTCGCGGTCGATCGCCCTGTAGAGTTCCCACGCCAGTCGGGCACCCACTTTCGCCTTCTCGAGACGTCGCAATCCGGTCTCGTACTCGTCAGCGATCTCTCGGAGGGCATCGAGGAACGGGCCGACATCGAAGAAGTCCGTGATCGGAACCAGGTCGTCTCCGTCCCGGTACACGTAGGTCGCCATCCCGCAGGCGAAGTGATTCGAGAGCTCGTAGAGCGGTTCGTCGTTCCACGTCTCGGAGAACTCGGAGACCGGGAGCACGCTCGGGATCGGATACCACGCGTCGGCCGGAATGGCCCCATCCGTCTGTGCCTCGATGGCGTGGATGGCATCGGGGATGGTGACGCGCTGTTCGCGACGCTTCTCGTCCGGCATGCGACCCACGATGGACACCGGCTGGAAATTCACCCCTCTGACGATGTCCACGTTCGCGGCGGCGAACCTGATGATGTCGCCCAGCTGGTCGTCGTTCTGATCGCCGATGACCGTGGGGACGAGGACCACCGGAAGGTCAGCCTCCCGGTAGGTCCGGATGGCTTCGGGCATCTCCCAGTAGTTCTTCGTGTTCACCGCCGGGTCGACCCCGTCGAAGCTCGTATAGATGGTGTTGACGCCCGCCTCGCGAAGATTCCGGGCGAGCTCCACGTTCCCGGCGAGGACGCCGCTGTGGGTGTTGAACTGGATGTGATCGACCACGTCGTCCACCGTCTCGACCACCTCGACGATGTCCCCGCGCATCGTGGGCTCCCCGCCCGTGATCTGGATGGCATTGTTGCCGATGGGCTCCTCCCCCGCCATGTTCTCCGCCATCCGCCGGATCTCCTCCTTCGTCGGCTCGTAGAGCGGGTCGTCCTCGCGGGCGTAGAAGAAACAGTACCAGCAGGACAGATCACACCGGTTGGTGACCGTGATGTTCCCGAGACCGGTATGCGACTTGTGGAGTGGACAGAGACCGCAGTCTGTCGGGCACTGAATCGGCCCCTCGGGTACGTGGTGCGCGGACGAGAGATGGTTCGTTTCGGTCCCCCACCGCTGTGCCCGGTCGTACAGATCGGCATCGCTCCAGTAGACGTCCCGTGTAATCCCGTGCTCGGGACATTCCTTCGCGAGCTTGATCGCCCCGTCTTCCCGAAAGACCACCATCGGGACGAGCATCTCCTCGAATCGCTCCTCCGCGACACATTCGGGACACAGGCTGCCGGTCACCTTCAGGTGTTCCGTTGCCTCGGGCGCCAGCCGGTCTGCGAACTCCTGGGCGTTTGACCGGTCGATGGGCGCATGGCGCGATACGTCGATTGATCCCTCCTGGAGATTCTCCGGTTGTGGGGCCGTACCGATGGATCTCGACATGCGGATATCACCCACCCTCCTACTCCCCTAGTATAGGGAAACAGATAGGTATAAATTACGGTGCCAATAGGTGGTAATAATCAAGCCGATGCAGGCCGGGGCCGGCGTGGGACCCTCGTCACGTCACCGGATTCGACCACCAGTTTCAGTTTCACTCCGCATGGGACATCGTTAAGCCATCTCCACCTGGAGACGAAAGCAATCGATGGCCATTCATCACCTGGATCGGGAATCCACCGCCGACCTCTCGACCGCCAGGATGGTGATCGTCTGTGGCCTTCCGGGCGTGGGGAAGACGACCGTGGCCGCCCGTCTGGCCGACCGCCTCGGGGGGACGCACATTCGGACCGACGTCGTCCGCAAGGAGCTGTTCCCCGATCCGGCGTACAGCTCCGAGGAGACCCGTGCCGTCTACGCCGAGGTCCTGTCGAGGGCCAAAAAGGCCATCAGAGCCGGCGACGTGGCGATCCTCGACGGCACGTACAAGCGCCATTCCAGGCGGGTTCGAGCAGTCCGTGCCGCCTCCGAACTCGACGTTCCACTGGCCGTGGTTCGGGTCGTCGCGGACCCAGACCGCGTCCAGGACCGGATCAGACGCCGGACGGACGACGAGAGTGACGCCGACGTGGAGATATACGAGCAGTTCAAGGAGGAGTGGGAGCCCATCAGAGGGGAGTACATCACCATCGACAACTCGCGAGATCTCGACTCCCTCACGCGCCAGCTCGACAGTCACGTGGCCCGTGCCTCGGGTCCGTCACCGGCCTGACTCGGTCTAAACATCCCCCGGTGTCACCGGATGCGGTCCCGTTCTGCGTGCGCAATCATCCGCGATCATTCGACCAACCTATTCCTCCGGATCCCGTCTGGGTTCCCCACGATTTCGGCCGGCTCCACATCGCGGAGTGGTCTCAAACCCACATGATATCTTGTCGCTCGGCTCGCTGGCCCATGCCACCTCGACCCTGAATCGTCCGTCGGTACCACCTCCAGAGAAACGGAGTCGGTCGTATCGTCCGTGGGCACGTAATCCCCCGGCTGGATGACCTTTCGATGGCTGCCTCCACACCCAACCTTGAAGCAACCGCTCCGCAGTCAGTCCGGAGATCGGGTCACCGTAAAGAGATCGTCGTCCGTCAACACAGTTTCGACCCGGGCGTGCCAGGCATCGCTGAACTCCTCCCGCTTTTCGGCCGAAGCCGAGCCGTCGATGATCTCCGTGAGGTACGATGTGGCCGGCCCTGCGTCGGGCACGTCGCCGACGTGGTAGGTGACCTGGACGGCGTCCCCGGTGTCGTTCCGTTCGAACCTGAAGCTCGGCTCGGCAGCGTCGAACCCGTCGAAGTGGAGGAGATGCTGCCGCCCACCATATCCGCCCGCGAGGCCGCCGAACCCGTCCTCCTGGGCCGCGCCGGTGACGTACGAGATGATCCGCGACATCACCCCGTATGTTTGATCATCTCTGGACCCCGCAGCGGTCACCTCGATATCCCCACGGACGGGGTGGGCGTCGGGATACAGGGCTTCCAGGCCCAGTTGTGCGATCCGGAATGCACCTGACGCGGTCGGACACGAGTGTCCGGCCTCCGTGATGACATCTCGGTACGTGATGACGAACGGATCGCCCGGTTGGAGGACCCCCAGGGCCTCCGCGACGGGATCGCGGATCCGAATCGGATCGACACCGTCGTAGGTTATCTGCCAGTTCGTCCTGTCGGCTGTGGTCGTTGATCGGGTCATGTGTCAGTGGTGGTCTCGTATTTCGTTTCGTTTCGTTCAGTTCCGTTCAGTTCCGTTCCGTTCAGTTCCGTTCCGTTCTCGCGGTGGTCTCGCGTTTCGTTTCCTTGCGTTCTCGGGGTGGTTTCGCGTTTCGGGTGGTTCTCGGGGTCGATTCGCCCCGAACCGCCGTACCGACACCGATATTCGCTGCGGGCCCGCGTATCAATACCGGAGCAGACGCATCCCATTCAGGATGACCAGGAGGACGCTGGCCTCGTGGACGAGCATCCCGGCCGCGAGGTGGACGTAGCTGGTCAGCACCCCGGCGAGCAGCAGCGACACCGTGAGGACGGCGATGCCCACGTTCTCGAAGATGTTCCACCGGGTGGCCTTCGACAGCGTGACCGCATAGGGGATGCGCTCGAGGTCGTCCGCCATCAGCGCCATGTCGGCGGTCTCGATGGCGGTATCCGTCCCAGCGGCGCCCATCGCGATCCCGACGTCCGCGGTCGCGAGCGAGGGGGCATCGTTGATGCCGTCCCCCACCATGGCCACGACATGGCCTTCCTCTCGGTATTCGCGGATGATGGCCTGTTTGTCCTCGGGGAGGAGTTCGGCCCGGAAGTCGTCGATGCCGACGGCTTCGGCCACCGCCCGGGCGGTCCGTTCGTTGTCACCGGTGAGCATCACGGCCTTCACTCCTGCCTCCTGGAGCTGGGTCACGACGTCCCGGGCGAGATCCCGCACCTCGTCGCGAAGGGCGATGGCTCCCGCGACGGATCCGTCGAGGACGACGTGGACGACCGTCTCGCCTTGGTCCTCACGCTCCCGGACGTAACGCTCAACGGGTTCGGGGACACCGATCTCCCGCTGCTCGAGAAGCGCGCGGTTTCCGACGATGATCTCCTGTCCGTCCAGGTGGGCAATCACGCCCTTTCCAGCGACGACCTCGAACGCCTCCGGGTCCGGCACCGTTTGCCGCTGGGTATCGGGTGATGCGGCGGTCACGGTTCCCCCATCTGTCACTGCCGTCCCCTGTCCGCCCTCGTTCTCCGCCGCCTGCAGGATGGCCGACCCGAGATGGTGTTCGCTCTTCTTCTCGGCGATTGCGGCGTATCGAAGCACGTCGGCGGGATCGTGGCCGAACCCCTCGACGTCGGCGACGGTGGTCTCCCCTTTCGTGAGGGTCCCCGTCTTGTCGAAGGCGACGAGGTCGATCTTTCCCGCCTGCTCGAGGTGCTCGCCACCCTTCATGAGCACCCCGTTCCTGGCGGCGTTGCCGATCGCACTGACGATACTCACCGGGGGTCCGATGACGAGCGCGCCCGGGCATCCGATCACGAGCAGGGTCAGCGAGAGCATCGCATTCTGCGTGACGGCGAAGGCACCAACGGAGAGGGTGATGACCCCGGGTGTGTAGTACTTCGCGAACCGATCGATGAGGCTCTCGGTGGGTGCTTTTGCCTCCTGAGCCTCCTCGACTCGTCTGATGATTCGCTGGAGTGTCGTATCCGAACCGGCACCGGTCGTCCGGACCTCGAGGGCCCCCTCCTGGTTGATCGTCCCGGCATAGACCTCGTCGCCGTCGGCCTTGTGAACGGGCGCACTTTCACCCGTGACGGGAGCCTGGTTGACGGCACTCTCGCCCTCGACGACATCCCCGTCGACCGGAATCTTCTCCCCCGGCTTGACAATGACGATCTCGCCCTCCTCGACCTCGCGAGCGGGTACCTCCACCTGCTCGCCGTCGCGACGGACCGTGGCGGTGTCCGGGGTCATCTCGAGGAGTTCCTCGAGGGCGTTGCGCGTCTTTCGCATCGTCCGGCCCTCGAGGTAGCTCCCGAGGCTGAACAGGAACACGACGGCCGCCGCCTCCCAGTAGGCCCCGATGGCGATGGCGCCGATGGCGGCCAGCGTCACGAGCGTCTTGATGCCGAGGGTTCGGCTCGCGACCTCGTGATAGGCCGTCTTCGCGATGTCGTACCCGCCCACGACAGCCGCGAGAATCAGCGTGGCCGCCCCGAGGGTGTCGAGCCCGGAAAAATACCCGAGGCTCCAGCCAACGGCGTAAAGCAGGCCGCTCGCCCCGGTGACGAGAGCCTTCCGGTTCCGTCTATAGAACAGGGTGATCGTGTCCGTATCCATCATCTATCAGGCCGGTTGCGGGGTGTATCCCTGGTTCTCGATCGTGGTCGCGAACTCGTCCGGGTCGGCGACTGCGTCGTCGTACTCGATCTCGACCCGGCCGGTCGTGTAGTGAACCTCCACGGCCTCGACGCCGTCCCGGTTCGAGAGCGCGCGTTCGACGGTACTGGCACAGGACGGACAGTCGAAGTCCATGACGCGAAGTTCTGTTGTCGTGGTCATCTCGCATTCCAACAAACGAACCCTGTTCACTAAAGTATTATTCAAATGATATGTTTGAATCGCTTCAGCCCCGGTCTGACCGGTGGCATGGCTCGTCTAGACGGTCGTCGAGATGGAACAACTCGACTTGCCCCTTGGTCCTTAACGAGCTGGAGCGTCGAGCGCTGTCCGTACGATCCGTGTGGTATCGATGATCAGCGGGGAGTACAGCCCTGTAGCACGAAGCTTAGATCTCAAACTGATTCCGGATGGTTATTTTATAATAATCATGAAATATCGACTCGTCCCCCGGCCATGGGGTGGGGAAAGAGCAATGTGCCGCCCGTTCCCACCTCCTGGTCGTGTCCGACGAGGTCGATCCATCGCCGCCCTCCAAAGTCTATCCGGATAGTGCGGTCATCGACACCCACACGCACCTGTTCCCGGACGAGCTCTTCGAGGCCATCTACGCCTGGTTCCGAAGCGAGACGGACTGGTCGATCCCGGAACTCGACGCCGAGACCGTCGTCAGGAGGCTCACCGCCCGAACGGACGGGTTCGTCTTCTTCCCGTACGCGCACAAGCCGGGTATCTCCGATGGCTTGAACGAGGCCGCACGGGATTGGAATGCGAGAATCGAGTCGACGATCGCGCTGGGCACGGTCCACGCGGGAGACGATCGTCCGGGACAAATCGTCGAGCAGGCCCTGGATATGGGATTGACGGGGATCAAGCTTCACTGCCCCGTGCAGGGATATGCCCCCGACGACGAGCGCCTCCATCCCGTGTACGAGACGCTCGTGAACCGCGAGGCCCCGCTCGTGATACACGCCTCGACGCACCCGTTCGCCCGGGGGGATCCAGACCTGCAGCCAGAGCGCCTGGAGTCTGTCCTTCGACGGTACCCTTCGCTCCGAGTCGCCGTGCCGCATCTCGGTCTCTTCGGAACAGATGCCTACCTGGATCTGGCGGAGACCTACGAGGTCTACTTCGACACGGCCGTGGCGCTGGGATCTACCGCCCGTGACCTGGTCGGGATCCGCGGGTCCGACGTTCCGGTCGAGCGGCTCCGAGCGAATACTGACAGGATCATGTTCGGCTCCGACTATCCGCTCACGCCGCTCCAGTACGAGGAGGCCATTCAGGGTGTGTTAACCACGTTCCCCGATCCTGACGACCGTCGGGCCGTATTCGCGGAGACCGCCCGGACGTTCTTCGACCTCCCTTTCTGATCAGGTGACAGTGAGGCGTTGCTCCAGGTCGAAACGCGATCGTTACCGGGGATCGCTCGTTTTCAATTGCTCTGGGCGAACTCGTCCAGCCAGTTCTCGAGGTCCTCGAGGGTGGTGACGGGTGGAGAACACGCCTGCCGACACACGTACGCCGTCGGTCCATTCCGAGCGTCCCGGTGAGCCCAGATGGGTGGTGGATTCGATTGTCCCAACTGGTCCATCCAGGGCGCTAATCCCGCCTCAGTCGGCGGACGTCTGGTAACCAACCGTCCCGGGAGATATCGCGATCCGATAGAAACTACCCATTCCGGCGGGATCTTCTCACCCGCGACGGTCACCTCGAGTGAGCCACTGCTCGCGGTATCGGTGGCACGGATAAGGGTCGGGTATTGGGCCGGGGACGAGTCCATCGCGCCACTATACAAGAGACGGACCTGTCGTGCGACCGATCCCATGGTACCGTTCTCGTCGAATGATTCGAGCGCCTGCAACACTTCGACCGCTGCACCTGTCGCCGACGGCGTCGCCTGATCCGCGACTTCCTGCGGCCGGACAGGGAGCGCATCTCCATCAGCGGGGGCGTAGTAGAGTCGGCCGTCCTCCTCGTCCCAGAAGTGAGAGACGATGGCTCTGCCGAGGTCCATCGCGAACGACAGTGGCGCCACCTCGCCTGTCGCCTCGTGTAGGGTCAAAGCCCCCCGTGCCAGCAGCGCATAATCGGCGAGGGTCCCAGTACCTTTTACGTCGCCCGACCCCCTGCTCGGAGTCGTGCGGTGGCCTTCCCCCTCATCCTCTTCCTTCCCCTTTACCTGGCCTGACTCGCCGCTCCGATCGATATAACGTCTGGCGAGGCGGTCCCCATCCCAGAGTCGCTCCCTGACGAAGGCGAGTGCCTCACTGGCCCGCTCGGCATAGCCGTCGTTCCCCAGGACGATGGCACCTTCCGCGAGGGCCTGGATGGCCAACCCGTTCCACTCCGCGATGACCTTCTCGTCGCGGGGTGGACGTGGCCGATCGGCCCGGGCGGCGAGGAGCCGTTCGGTTGCCTCCTGCAGGCGCTCCCGGACGCGCTCCGTTGCTGCACTCTCCTCCTCCGCCTCCCTCTTCACCTCCGTTTCTCCCTCCGCAATCGAGTCCAACTCGGCGGATTCGGTCAGGACGGTTCGTCCCTCGAAATTGCCAGCCTCGGTGATCCCGTATCTCCGAGCGGCGATCCTGGCGAGTTCCGCTGGGTCGGCATCGACGCCGGTGTCCCCTTCATACTCCTCCATTGCCGCCTTCACCTGGTTGGGGGTCCAGACGTAGTATGCACCCTCCTCACCCCGGTCGGCGGTTTCTTTCGAGTGTGCTTCGCTGCGTTCTTCGGAACCCGTAGTCCCTTCGTTCTCTGTCACGGGTGGACGACTCCGCGCGTCGAGCGAGCTATAGAACCCACCCTCCGGGTGGGAGAGCTCCCGTTCGAGAAATGCGAACGTTTCGGCCACGACGTCCGCGTAGCGCTCGTCCCCGGTCAGCTGATAGCCGGCCAGGAGCGCCAGAGGGATGCCGGCGTTGTCGTACAGCATCTTCTCGAAGTGTGGAACGACCCACTCCCGGTCGGTGCAGTACCGATGGAACCCCCCACCCAGATGATCCCGGAGCCCTCCGCTGACCATCGCGTCGAGTGTCTCCGTGAGTATCGATTCGTACGCCGCATCGGGGTAGCGATGGGCGGCCCGGGCCAGGAGGTGAAGTCGGGGCGGCTGGGGGAACTTCTGCCCGTGCCCGAAGCCTCCATGTATCCTGTCTGCAGCGTTTTCCAGGGCTTCGGCTCCCGTTCGGAGCATTTCCGGGTCGGCCGCTTCCTCGGTCCCCTCCGTCGGCGGCGGAACCGAATCGAGCTCGTTCCGGGCCGCTCGCATCCAGCGGTCCGCCCGCTTCTCTAGCTCCTCGCGGTTCTCCTCCCAGTCCCGACTGATCTCCGAGAGCAACTCGCCGAACCCGGGTTGCCCCCGTTCCGGTTCCGGGGGGAAGTACGTCCCCACGAAGAACGGCTTCGCCTCCGGTGTCAACCACACGGAGAGGGGCCAGCCACAGCCACGTCGGTTCACGAGGCGGCAGACAGTCATGTACAGGGAGTCCACTGCGGGTTGCTCCTCGCGGTCCACCTTGATCGGGACGTAGTCCTCGTTCAGTCTCCTGGCGATGGCGGCGTCCTCGAAGGACTCCTCGGCCATGACGTGACACCAGTGACACGCGGCGTACCCGATGGAGAGGAAGATGGGCACGTCCCGTTCCTTCGCCGCCTCCAGGGCCTCGTCATCCCAGGGCTGCCAGTTGACCGGGTTGTCCGCATGCGCCCGGAGATATGGGCTCTCCTCGTCTGCGAGGCGGTTCCGGTCAGTGGGCCGGGACATAGGATTGGATTCCCCCGCAACGTTCGTAACCCCTCTTTCACCCGCGGGAACTTCCCCTACCGATAGGTCCCCCATCGATCGGGTCCGGCTCCGCCAAACGCGGCCTTCAAGTGTCAGCCCGCGTATCCTCGGGTATGTCCTCGCCCGCAGACCGCGCCGGTGATGGACCGCTCCCCACCGTCTCCGAGACCTCGTCGTTCACTGTTCGCGAGGACTTCGACGGGACCTTCGAGGACCTGGTGCTCGAGGTGCAACTGGAGCACGAGCTCGGGGGCTTCGAAACCGTCGCCACGACGCGTATCGACGAACTGGTCGCAGGGGCCCTCGACGAGGAGGTCACCCGGACGGCCATGGTCCTGGTCTGTCACGCGGAGATCGCCAGGGACGCGGTCGAGATCTCACCCCTCGCCGCGGGCCTCTTTCCATGTACGACCCTGGTGTACGAGGACGAGGAGGTCGGTCACTGGCACGTGTATCACGCCTCGGCGACCAAAGCGACGCGGGACCTCGGGTTCTTCCCCGAAGCCGCGGATGCCGTCGACGACCTCGTGACCACCACGGAGGAGCGCATGGACGCGGTGTGGGACGAGCTGGAGCGCCGGCTCGCAATGGACGCGGGCACCCAGGACGAGCATCGATAACGGTCCGCGTCCTTCCACCAACGGTCCGCGTCCTCCCACAAACGGTCCGCGTCCTTCCACTACCGGTACGGCTTCTGTGCCGATGCCGGCACGAATGGCCCGTGAGACAATACTGTTCAGGCCGGCCGTCCTCAGAGGTATCCGATGAGTAAGGATTCCTCCGCGACCGAGAGCGCCCCGGAACCCGTGACCGCGTCGGAGCCGGAAAGTGCCTTACAGGTGTCCGGGGTCGACCACATCACGCTTATCGGGAGCAACGAGGCCGATACGATCGAGTTCTACCGCGACGGGCTCGGGATGCCCCTGGTCCTCCGCCAGCCAAACCTCGATGCCCCCGACGTGACACACCTCTTCTTCGACCCGGGTGACGGACGCCTCCTCACGTTCTTCGTGACTGACGACCGGGACTCGCGGCCTACCCCGCAGCAGCCGGGGATCGGTGCGGTGCATCACCTGGCATTCGAGGTCGAGCCCGCGGACTTCGAACGGGCAAAGCGGGGCCTGGAGAAGATCGGTCACCGGTACAACGAGTTCGATCGCGGGGCGTTTCACTCCCTCTATTCACGGGATCACAACGGTCTCACCATCGAGCTCGCGGTGGACGCTTACGATATCCCGGACGAGCGTCGGGGGGAGGTCCTCGCGCTGGCCCAACAGTTCCGGGTCGAGGAGGGCGCGGATTACGTGGACGACGTCCACGTGGAGGCGGCCCTCGAGGAGCTGGGGCTCCCGGTGGAGCCTGCGGAGCTCCCCGATGCGGAGAGTGGCGTCGGTGGGCTTTGATCCACGGTGCCAGATACCCCGTGTTCCGGAGCTCGGTAGATCGAACCGGGCCCAGCGAACAGGACCCCATTATTAATTGAAGTCTGGCACCCGCGTGGTCCAGGTTTAAGGCTTCCCCCGGCCATCTTGGGATATGGAGATTCGACCGGGAATCCACACCTTCGACCTCCCCTGGAGCTTCGGTGGCCACGCGGAGCCACTGTCCGTGCAGGTGCTCGAGACGGACGAAGCCACGGTGCTGTTCGGGTCCGGGGCCGAATCGACGACGGATGACCTCCTCGAGGCCATCGACGATTTCGACCTCGATGCAGTGATCGTGGAGCACGGGGACGTGGACCATTTCGGCGGCGTTCCCGCCCTTCGGGATTCAGTCGGGGACAACGTCGAGGTGGCGGTACCCGCTGGTGATGTTCCACTCCTTCAGGAGGCTGGTATCGAGGCGGATGTGGCGCTGGAGCCCGAGGAAACCTACTGGGGGATCGAGACCATCTCTGCCCCCGGTCACACGCCGGACAACATGTCCTACCGCTACGAGTCTGTGCTCGTCGCCGGGGACACAGTCGCGGGGAGCGATTCGCCCTTCGCCGACCCCGACGAGTGGCCGGGGAAGCTGGCCCCGTTGATGGACGACCTCCACCACGACGTCGAGCAGGCGCGTTCGAGTATCTCCGTCCTCGACGAGTACGAGTTCGAGGTGGTGTTGACGACGCACGGGCAGAACGTGGAGTCGAACGGCCGGACCGAGGTCCGACGCCTCATCGAAGCGCTCGAGAGGTGAGTCGCGCACACTGCAACGGGGCCGAGATCCGTCCGATTCCTGACGGGAGCGGTCGCGAATCAAAAGATTGAAAAAAATAACGGCTAATCCGAAATGTAGGTAAGATGTCCGTAGATAACCTGCTTGCTGTGTTCTCGGCCGAGATCCAGCGGTCGAATGGCGAATATGTGATAAGCATCCCCGAGCGCGAACTCGATCTCGGCGAACTCGAGTCCGGTTCGATCTACCGCTTCGGCGTCATGCGCCCCACGAGAGACGGGACGTCCGGGTCCGCCGCACGGGAGGAAGAGCGGTCAGGGCCCCCCGTCGACGAGGGCGACGTGATGGAGGTCGAGATCGACTCGAAGGGCGAAGAGGGCGACGGGATCGCCTACGTCGAGGGGGGATACGTGGTCTTCGTCCCGAACACCACCATCGGCGAGCGCGTCACCGTCGAGATCATAAGCGTGGGTCCACGGTTCGCGAGGGCCGAACCGGTCGAGGGGACGCCATCCGATTCCGACGTCGAGTCGTTCTGAATCGGGACCGCCCCCTCCGTCCCCCAGTGACGAGACGGGAGCGCGATTGCGATATAGCGAGGAATCCACCGACCTGGCCAGCACTGTCGATATTGCAAAGAAGTGGTGGGGAGCAGCTCCGGGGAACCGGCCTCGAACACTCGTTCCGGCCCGTTCCCCGACTATTGAGGAAGGTATAGGGGCGGCTCGTGGCCAGGTATCCACGCCTGGCCGATCACCCAGCCGTTGAGGCGTTCGCCACCCACGGCGGCTCGGAGACGGTGACTCTCGGACTGACGGTACTTCGATACTGGAGGGTTCCACCCTCGTAGCGGATGTAGATGAATCGGATCTGGCCGTCCGGATAGACCAGCACGTGCCCGCCGGAGACGTTGTGGTCTCCGTATCCCTGGACCCAGTAGAGGATGTACGTGGAGTTCTTCGTCGTTCTGAGCTGGGGCTTGGAGATCTCCATCCGGGAGAGGATCTCATCCAGGGACCGGCCGTCGAACGTCCCGTCAGTCAGCCGATACGGGGACTGGGTCGCCGAGACGTTCGCCGACCCGTGTCCGGTGCTGTTCCGAATGTATCGGGTGTTTCCGTCGCGGTAGATCCATCGCTGGGGGCCCACGTTCTGGAGCCCCATCGAGGTGAGCCACTCTCGGTCGGGTCCACTCCCGTTCGTGATTGCCAGTCTCGTCCCCTTACTCCTGCTCTCGTTCACGAGATAGATGACTTGAAAGGTGCCCTCTCGAAGGGCCGCAAGGTGTCCGCGATAGGCCTTCGTGGCGTTCTCGATGCCCGATTTCGAGAAGCCGGGCGGGTAATCCTCCTTCGAGGGTGCTTGGGCGGTGAGCTGTGCATGGGGATTCTCCGCAGACGCCGTCGTCGTGGTCGGTTGCTGCTTCTGGCTGGCCTGCTGTGCCTCGGGACTTGTCATCCCACATCCCGCAGCGACGACGAGCAGGCCGACGAGCGCGACCGCCAACAGGCGCTTCATACAGG